>JBCBHT010000197.1:0-595 GCA_038525335.1 Cyanobacteria bacterium J06621_15
TTATCCAAGAAATACGTCCAATTTCAACTTCACCTTCTCCGAATCCAGCAATATTATGGGTCTGGTAAACTTCCGCACCAAAGCGAACTGTTCTATTGGTAATAGTAATAACTTTATTTCGTTCTAGAACTATATTCTTACTGTCTTTAGATATCGCACTTACTGACATACAGAGTTCCTATTCGTGATTAATGTTACTGAATAGATAGTATATATTATATAGTTATTAAGGTTATAATTTTTACTTTTATTTAATAAGTAGTAAGTGGCTTGGATAAACAACAGCAAGTAGTTTGGGTACAGCGATAGCGAAACCCAACATTATATAATTGGATTAATCACAATGTTCAATGTTGGGTTCGACGCAAAATTAATTGTTCGCTTGATATCTGATATTATCGTGCGTCTAACCCAACCTACGATTAAATAAAATTACCCTTACTGTGGGATTCGAGAATGGCGATCGCACTCCTATCTTTCCAAAACTCTAGCGCTAGATTTTTAATCAAACCTGTAATAATGACCTTACGAAAATTATTTAAAAATCGCTTTGTAATCTATTTACGCTACTAAACAAGTTGTATATACAAAAAGT
>JBCBHT010000197.1:605-13749 GCA_038525335.1 Cyanobacteria bacterium J06621_15
GTCCCAGGAATTCCCGGTTGTCATGGGGAGAAACTTTAGACGAAGCTCGTGCTGAACTCGTCAACGTTTTCGAGATGATACAAGAGGAGTATGCTGAAATGGTAATTTCCAATGCCAATACAATAAATTAAATATTGAATCTTCTTGCAAACTTAACTCTACCTATAACAATCAATCCCGAGCTACACTTGAATCACAACCCGACCAAATAAATAACAATGGACTTTTACACAGCAATATTAAAACAAAACGCTGGCTATTGGATTGCTTTATGTCTAGAAAATAGCATTGCAGGACAAGGTGATACTTAAGAAAACGCTATTAATAAATTAAAAGAAGCAATAGAATCTTTTGAAAAGGTTCATAATCCAAAAGACAATATTTATAAAGCACCTATTTCTATTGAAGAACTACATGAATTTGAACAAATAGAAGAAGTTATTGAAGATTATGTTTTGGTTAAATTGATGAAGGAAGTAGAAGGAGAAGAAAGATTATCTAAAAAAGAAGCTCTCAAATATTTAGCTTCGTTAGAAAGTGAAGATGTATAAGCTGAATTTTAATTTCGATATTAATAAAAAGATTTAAGTTCTAAATACCTGATGTTGGGTTACGACGCATTATAAGATATTCGTTTCATATCAAGTTTTTTCATGCGTCTAACCCAACCTACAATTGTCTTAATTCACAAAATTCTAAACTTTAGCAATACATTTAATCTCAACCATAAGTTCGGGATAACCAAGACGAGAAATTTCGATAACAGTACTTGCTACTACTGGATTACCAGAATACATTTCACGTCTACATTTTGTTACTTCTGCTGAAGCTGCTTTCATATCTGTGACAAAAATTATTTCATCAACAACATTTTCGATTGAAGCATTATATTGTTTGAGTACTTTTTTAATATTGCTGTAAGCTTGATGTATCTGAGCTTCCATATCACCAATTCCTACAACATTACTCTCTTCATCAAGACTTACCTGTCCTGATAAATAAATGGTGTCACCAACTTTAACTGCTTGAGCATAACCAAACTCTTCTTCTATATTTAAACCTAAATACTTTGCTTCTTTAATATCTTGTTTTTGCGTCATCTTCAATACTCTATTAATTCTTAAATATAGTATTGCGGAGTAGTGAAACTTTTGTCTGCAAGGTTATTGTGGTATTTTTACAAGTTCTTGCTATTGATGTAAAAATTTTTTGGCGTAATTCCTGTCAAACGCTTAAAGTGATAGGTAAAATGTCCTTGGCTAGAAAATCCGACTATTTGAGCAATATCTTTAATTCCTATGTCTTCTCTACGAAGTAATTTCTTAGCATGCTCAATTCGACATTGAATATGATATTGATGTGGTGAAATACCCATAGATTGTTTAAATAAATGAGCAAAATGATATGAACTTAAACGAACAACCATCGCAAGTTCATTCAAAGTTAATTTTCTATCTAAATGCTCGTTCATGTAATCGAGTATTTGCTTTAATTGCTGCTTGGATAATCTTCCTTCGTATTTCTTAACAGTAGATTTTTGTCTTTTAAAGTATTTAGATAAAAGATGAATTCCTAAAGCATTAGCCATAGAATCAGCATATAAACGACTACCTAAATCATCGGATTCAAAAGCATTTTTAAGTGCTAATCCCATATGCACAATTAAGGGGTCGAAAAATTCATTTAATTGGGGAATAAGTTCGATATTATCTTTACCCCAAGCTTCTTCACTTAACTGTTTAAGCAATGATGGCTTTAGATACAGTATCAAAAATTCAGCTTCACTATTCCAGACAAATGACTTACTAGTATGAGCGGGATAAACACCTACTTGATTCGGTGCAGAATTAACAATTACCGAACTTCCATTTATTATTTGTTCTAGAGTAACTGCTTTACCAAGATTGATACAAATTTCGTAATTTAGCGAGTAATGCTCGGGTAAGCTACCCGCAGCCATACGGTAATGATTGAGAGAAATATTATCCCAAGTTGCTGCATCATTAGAGATAATTAAATCGGGAGATACAGACATTTACCTCTGTTAAAAAAAACTAACATCTGTTGATATTACTATCATATATTTCAGAACTTGATGAATTTTTAACTGTATACATCCGTTATTAAACATATCCGTTGCCAAAACCCATCCGTTGCCCAAATCCCTAAACCCTCGGTCTTATCCCATAATGACGATATCGCCAATAATCCTGCAAAATTTCATCGTGGTCAAAACATAAATTACCGGGTACATTCCAAGGTTCAAAAACCGCTGCATCCTTAGCATCATCACCTGCTTTCGGTTCTCCTTTTGCATTAGCAATAAATACAATACTGATAGTATGTTTGCGCGAATCGCGTTTCGGGTCGGAATATACGTGAAACTGCTCGACCAACTCTACATCCAAACCAATTTCTTCCAAAGCTTCTCTTTTAGCAGCAGTTTCCACAGCTTCCCCATAATCGACAAAACCACCAGGAATAGCCCAACCGAAAGGTTCGTTATGACGTTCGATTAATACTATTGGTCGATGTGGTTTGTCAATTAACTCGATAATTATATCTACTGTGGGAGCGGGATTTCGGTAATTCATGATTAATGAGGAATTGGGATGGAATAGGTCAAAGGTCAAAGGTCAAAGTTTTAATAACTCTTAATCACTAACCACTAACAACTAACCACTAACAACTAACAACTAACGACTAACATTGTGATAGATTCGATTGGATACGCTTTTTCTATAGCTTGGATAATTTATGCCTTTTCCTAGAAGCAGCGGTATTTTACTTCATCCTACTAGTTTTCCCAGTCGCTTTGGTATTGGCGATTTGGGTAATGAAGCTTACCGTTTTATTGATTTTCTCAAAGATAGTTATCAGCAGTACTGGCAAATTTTACCTTTAGGTCCTACTGGTTTTGGTAATTCCCCTTATATGTGCTATTCAGCTTTAGCTGGTAATCCGCTGTTGATTAGCCCGGATAAGCTGCAATCGCTGGGTTTATTAAGTGACGATGATTTCAACAATTTACCTGATTTTCCGCTCGATAACGTAAATTATCATGAGGTGGAATCAACTAAAATTCCTTTGTTGAAAAAAGCTTGTTCTAATTTCAAGGCTAATAATACAAAAGAACAAGTAAAAGCATTTGAAGAGTTTTGCTATTCCAAAGCTTATTGGCTTGATGATTATAGTTTATTTATGGCTCTTAAGGATAGTAACGGGGGTGCAAGCTGGAATAGCTGGGATAAGGACATTGCTAAACGCAAACCCAGAGCGATAGAAAAGGCGAAAAAAGACTTAGAAAATGAAGTTTTTTATCACAAGTTTCTTCAATTTCAATTTTATAGCCAGTGGTCGGATTTAAGAAAATACGCGAATGATTGCGGTGTTAAAATTGTTGGCGATATTCCTATTTATGTAGCTCACGATAGCGCCGATGTTTGGGGAAATCCAGAAAATTTTTGTTTGGATAAAGAAACTGGAGAAGCTGCGTTGATGGCTGGGGTACCACCAGATTATTTTAGCGCTACCGGTCAATTGTGGGGCAATCCTGTTTACGATTGGAAGCAGTTAGAAAAGCAAAAATTTAAATGGTGGGTACAGCGTTTTGAAGCGATGCTCGATTATGTAGATATTATTCGTATCGACCATTTCCGAGGATTTGAAGCTTATTGGGCTGTACCTTTAGGTGAAGAAACTGCTGTAAATGGTAAGTGGATAGAAGCACCTGGAGATAAGTTGTTTGAAACTATCAAGAAACAACTTGGTACTTTACCCGTATTAGCGGAAGATTTGGGAACCATCACCCCAGAAGTAGAAGCTTTACGCGATAAATTTGAATTTCCCGGTATGAAGGTTTTGCAGTTTGCTTTCGGTGGAGATGCTGGGAATCCCTATTTACCTTTTAACGTCCAAGAAAATAACTGTGTAATTTACACCGGAACTCACGACAACGATACCACCGTTGGTTGGTACGAGAAAGCCAGCGATACCGAAAAATACAACTTAAATTTCTATTTAGGTACTATCAGTCCCGATGGAGTTCACTGGGATATGATTCGTTTAGCTTTGGGTTCCGTTGCGAATGTCGCGATTTTCCCCTTACAGGATATTTTAGGATTGGGTTCCAACGCTCGAATGAATATTCCGTCCTTAGGTGAAGGTAACTGGGAGTGGAGATACCGACCTGAAGCAATGAACTCCGAACTATCCGACCGAATGAAAGACTTTGTTCAATTTTTCGGAAGAGCTCCAAATTAAGCAGAAGGGTAAGAGGTAAGAAGTAATAAGTAAGAAGTAATGAGTAATAAGTAAGAAGTTAAGGATTGTAGATTACAACTGTTTACTTATCATTACCAATTACCCATTACCAACTACCAATTACCCATTACCCATTACCTAATTCAAAGCGACTCGAAGCTGCTCAACTTTTCCGGGTTGACCCATTTTTTTAGCTTCTTGTTGATTGACACTAACCAGAACTCCACCAGCGTTTCCTGCTTTAACGGTGAGTTCTTTTTGTGCTTTCCAAGTACGCTTGCTTCCTTCTTCTAAGGTTCCTTCAAAAGTGGTCTTACCATCAGCTATTACCTGAATCCAAGATGATTCTTTTAAGGTGACTCCAATTTGAACTTCTTTCTTATCTTTAGAAAAATTGTTGCTTTGAGTTATTGATTCTGGATTACTTGGAGCAGGTTTTTTATCAGCAACATCATTTATTTTCTGCTGTTGTTGATTTTGGTTAGCAATCATTGTGGCTCCATTCAACCAAGTTGATAAACCACTCACAGAACCAAGAGTTATCAGTACATATAATAAATAAAAATGAACGGGACGCAGTTTAATGAATGATGGATTTTTCCAAACCGGTTTGAGAACAACTCGACTCGTACCAATAGGAAATGTACCAGCAAATTCTGCTCCGTTAAAACCTAATGCATGAGCATAGCGTCTAAGTAAACCTTGAATGTAAACTGGTTCTGGTAAATCATCGAAGTTTGCTTCTTCTATACCCTGTACCAATTTTCGGGGAATTTTGGTGTAGTTCACCACGTCTTCCAACGAAAAGCCATACTTTTCACGTGTGGCTTTTAATTGTGCCCCCATTTCTGTTAATTTTTCTGCTCTTTGCTCTTCTATAGAAGCTGTGGAAATTACTTTTTCCTCTTCTTTCTTCTTAAACCACTTCATCTTTTTGTACGCTCCTTAAGCCAGCTTTATTAATAGGGGTTTTGTGTAATGGTTGATTTTAAATAGAGAATTTCTTTATCTGTGAGGTAGCGAAATCTACCTTCTGACAAGTATTCTGTTTTGGATAACTGTAGTTGTATCGAACCGATAGCGGTACGATGAAGCTTGATAACTGGATAACCTAAATGTTCTGCTACACGGCGAATTTGGCGGTTTCTACCCTCCTTCAAAACAATTTCTAAATAGCTACTTCCGGTCTTTTTTTCTATCAACCGTACAATTGCTGCTCGCGTTTTTCTTTTGTCTAAAAAAACACCACTCCGCCACAACCGTAACGTTTCTTCTGGTGGATGCCCTTTAACCAAAACGCGGTAGGTCTTAGAAATGTTATGCCGGGGATGTGTCAGCTTAAACGTCAGTTCCCCATCATTTGTTAATATCAATGCTCCTGTAGAGTCTGCATCTAGACGACCAACTGGGTGGATACCTTTACCAGAGCGTAAGTCCTCTGGTAACAAATCTAATACTGTTGGTCTTGCTTGAGGATCGTAACACGTGGAAACTACCCCAGGTGGTTTATTAATTAACAAATAAGTAGAAATCGGGCGTTCGTTGGTAGAAACTTGTTTTCCATCAACAGTAATAGTATCTGTGTCAGGATTTACTTTTTGCCCTAAGTATGCCAATACACCATTAACCCTCACTCTTCCAAGCTTAATCATTTCTTCCGCTTGACGACGTGAGGCAATTCCCCATTGTGAAATAATTTTTTGTAACCGAACCCCCATGTGTTTTTACTGATATCCCATCAGTTCATGTCTAAATAAGAATATAGTATTGATGTTTTGTAATTGAAAGCTGTTTTGATACAGTTAGTATTTGTTTCTTTGCTTATCGGTTTGCAGTTACCCCCATTACTTTTATAGCTATCAAATGCTGAAAAAAAATAAATTTAAATTAGTTACAAATGTCCTGACCGAAGCAATTAAATTGTGGTTAAGAACACAAGTTAGTCATATAGAGCAACTTCAACTTGATATCCAAGCTCGAAATCGCCAAATACTTTCTGGCTATATTCCAAGTGTATCAATTGTTGCCGAAAAAGCTGTTTATCAAGGTCTTCATCTATCAAAAATTGATTTAGTTGCACAAAATATTCGTATTAACATCGGCTCTATTCTCAAAGGAGAACAACTACGATTGTTAGAAAAAGTACCAGTATTTTGCGAACTAAGTCAAGTTGAAGAAGATTTATCAGCTTCTTTGTCTAGTAAATTACTATCAACTGCTTTGAATGATATTCTGGCTAAGTTCTTATCAGAAGATACCCTGAATACCAAGCCAATCAATTGGCAAAAAGTACACATGAAAGATAGTCAGCTTGTAATAAAAGCCACTGTTGATGAGGACAAAAATCCTCAATCATTAGATATTTGTGTAGGATTAAACTTACTCAGTACCCATGAGTTAAAAATCGCACCGATTTATGTTACAAGCAACACAAAAACTCTGTTTGAAAGTAGCGACGGCGAGTATCTTGACTTAGGGTCTGATGTAGAAATTCAAGACCTAAAGTTGATCCCCGGAAAAATTATTTGTCGAGGAATGATTAATGTGAATCCATGATAAGCGAACAATTGCTAATATGGGGGGAAAATTATTTATTTTTAACGAAGATTGGGGATTGGGGATTGGTAATTGGGAGACAAGGAGACAAGAAGATAATTGCTAACTCACGTGTTATGTGAATTAATCGCTCAAACCATTATTTTTACATGGATAAATTAAAAATATGGATTCAACTGAGCTTCAAAAACCTTGTAGAATAAGGGACGTTTTCAATTCACATTAGGCGTAACTCATTACTCCTAACTCCTAACTCCTAACTCCTAACTCCTAACTCCTAACTCACTACTTATAACTCACTATTCACTACTCCCTTTAACTAAGCAAGGGTAACAATAGGGTGACAAAGTAATAAACCAAGGGAGCGGTGAATATATAGCTGTCGGTACGGTCTAGAATTCCTCCGTGACCAGGAATGATATCTCCGGAATCTTTGACTCCTGCGTCCCGTTTGAGCATTGATTCGGTTAGGTCTCCTAACAGACTTGCTATTCCGATAAGGGAACCTAACGCGGCTCCGGTAAGATAAAAATCGGGTAAGTTAATGTAGTAAGCTACTCCAATTCCAACTACTACGCTGGCTGAAATTCCAAAAATTGCTCCCTCTACAGTTTTCTTGGGACTAATACCGGATAAAGGTGTTTTCCCGAAATATTTACCAACAAAATAAGCTCCAATATCGGCAGCCCATATACACGTAAAGGTTAGTAGGGTGACACCTAATCCTAATGGTAAAGTTGAAAAGTTTTCTCTACCAATAAACGCTGACAGAGAAGGTGGAAAGTAGCCTCCCAAAGGTAAATTGCTGAAATTAGCAGTATCGATTGCTCGCAAACGTACCCAGTAAGAAGGCAAATATCCGGTGTAGAACAAGCCGAGAATTGAAGCGGAAATATCGGCTATAGATGCCATTTTCGGCTGAAACAGCAGGTAAAAACAAATAAATGTACCAGCTACTGGCATCACAGCGTCAGCTAAGCTACTATCGACCGTACAGATTGCGAGTAAAACTTGGCTGACAACCATTGTAGTTTTAGCTGCTGGAGCTATGCCTTTGGCTCGTACCAAATTAAAATATTCTCGCTGCCCTAGAAAGATGATGATTACATAGAAAAATGTAAAATACCACCCTCCGAGCATAGTGCCACCCAAAGCTAAAGCTATGGCAATAATTCCACTTAGAACCCGAGACAAAGACATAGAATTTTAGATTTTAGATTTTAGATTTTAAATTACGGTAATGGGTAATTGGTAATGGGTAATTGGTAATGGATAATAAAGAACCTTTTATCTTTAACCTCTTACTTCTTACTTTTTACTTCTTGTCTTGGAAATTTGCTCTTGGGGAGCCACTCCGTTGCGGAGGTTCCCAAGCCACTGCTGCACCAGGTTCCCTGAATGTGCAAGTGGCGCTCCGTTGTAGGAAGTGGCGTGGAAACCCCCAAGACCGCAATTTCCGCTACTTCTTACTTCCTACCTTTAATCCAACTTTTCACCACTGAGAATAAAAATTGGGTCTACAGCTTTGAAGGTTTGGCTAAATCCTCTTGTCTCCAGACGGTTGACAGCAGATTGAACTACTTCAACGTTGCGAGCTTGTAAGGTCGCAAAGCTTTGGGAAATAGCGTACAGGCTTTCCAAATTAGCAGCTGTTGCTACTACTCGACCATGAGAGGGTAGATAACTCCAGACCGTTTGTAAGATTTCACTGACAAAACGACCTCCTTCAATACAAACCCGTTGGGGTGTATCTTTAAGATGATGCAAGCAGTCTGGTGCGCTTCCTTCAATTACTTCTACGTTTTTGACTTCAAAACGCTGGCAATTGTGACGAATAAGATTGGCAACTTCTTCATCTCTTTCTACGGCAATAATCCTGCCTTGGGGACATAGTAATCCCACTTCGATAGCGATGGTTCCCGTACCCGCACCAATATCCCATAGTACATCTGATTGTTGCAGTCGCAGTTGGGAAATTAGCAATAATCTAATTTCTCGTTTACTTAAGGGAATTCCTGGTAAACGCTCGAATAGTTCATCTGGAATTCCTGGAGTTATATAAGGCCACAGTTTCGACGTCATAATAAAAAGGTTAGTTAGATATAATAATTTTTTTGGGCTATCAATATAAAACTATTAAAGCCGTCTATAGCGCATAGAAGTATCAATTCTCAAGCGGGGGTGCGTCAAAATGATTGGTGAATTATTAGATAATCGCTACGAAGTACTTTCTATATTAGGAAAAAAGACCGGAAGAAGAACTTTGAAGGTTCGCGATTTACACTCCGCAGAATTGGCTGTAATTAAGTTACTTTCGTTTAACAATGATTTTGAGTGGGATGACCTCAAGTTATTTGAACGGGAAGCTCGAACCCTAAAAAATCTATCACATGAGTCAATTCCGGGCTATATCGATTATTTTGAACTGAAAAAGCCACTATCTGGATTTGCTTTGGTACAAACTTATATCCCAGCACAAACTTTAGAACAACATCTAAATTCGGGACGCTGTTTTACCGAAGCAGAAGTTAAACAAATCGCGATAAAAATTTTAGATATTTTAGTTTATCTACATTCAATTTCCCCACCTGTTATTCATCGCGACATTAAACCAAGCAATGTTTTATTGTCCGATAGGTCCGGAAATCATGTTGGAGATGTACATTTAATTGATTTTGGTTCCGTACAAACTGCTGCTGTTAAAGAGTTTGGGACTCGTACTGTAGTCGGAACTTATGGATATATGCCAATAGAACAATTTGGCGATCGCACTGTACCGGCTTCGGATATTTACAGTTTGGGTGCGACGTTGATTTATTTGGTAACGGGTACCCATCCAGCAGATTTACCGGTTCGTGACGGACGTATCCAGTTTGAAGATGTAACAAGTTTGAGTCCTGAATTTACTCAATGGTTGAAAGCTACTACCGAACCGACTTTAGAAACCAGAATCAAATCTGCGGATGAAGCATTAACAGCATTACAACAGCCAAAACTAGATGTTAATTCTGTTTCCAGTTCTCTGGGAAACTCACTTTCTCAAATTATCCGAGGTGATTGGTCTTGGAATGGTAAAAGTTGGATTCCCAAGAATCAGCATTTATTGCTCAACAAGTTTCATGATCAGTTCAACTCAAATGCAATTAAACTAACTAAACCATCTGGAAGCAAAGTTATGCTTCGCAAAGGTAAAGATAATTTAGAAATATTGATTCCAGCAATCGGTTTTCAGCCATCTTTAATATATTTAGGTTTATTTGCGACTGCTTGGAACTCACTGACTTTATTGTGGACTGTTGGCGCTTTTAGTAGCAGTGTTTTTCCGATAAATTTATTATTTGCTCTGCTTTCTCTTCCTTTTTGGGGTTCTGGATTATTTTTAATTTACAGCTTTATTTTTTCACTATTTGGCAAAGTTAGATTGTGTTTAACTAAAGAGCGAATTACCAAATTTTACGAAATATTGGGATTTGATTTTCAGCGTCCCGGTGCATCTTTCAAAAAAGATATTAATAAGTTAACTTATATTCCCAGACATATTGTGAAAAACTCTGATGGTGAAAAAACAGAAGTTTTTGCTCAGTTAATTATTAGTACCGGAGCAAGGAAATATAAACTTCAAGATGGTGGTGCAATTGCTCACGAATCCGAACTTGAATGGTTAGCTTCCGAATTAAGTGACTGGTTGAATTTACCTATTAGTTTGGAATAGTAGTTTATTGTTTTATTATTGATAAATAACTTAAATAGAGAAGTTTGATTCTTTGAAACAAAATAATCTCTATCAAAAACCATTAAAACAACCTTTACCTTTATATCTAGCATAGTAAAACTAATTTAGGAAATTAATCAAAACTGAAACCTCTAATTTTGAAATAATTTTTTAACCTTTGAGATTTATATCTAGTATTGCAAAACTAATGGCATTTGACCTTTGACCTTAAACCTCTAACCTTTGCAGAATGTTGAAAAAATTTTTATCACGACCTTTGACTCTGATTACAATATTTTCAATAATATTGACGCTAATTTTATCTTGGGAGTATTTCGGAAACCAAACATCTGCCATGTTAGACAATAAACCGTTATATAAACTGTCTTCCAACCTCATTTATCATCAAATAAATAACTCACAACTAAAACTTGACCTTTATAAAAATCAAAATCCTGGATTACATCCTATATTAATAGCTATTCACGGAGGAGGCTGGACTCAGCAATCCAAAGATACATTTAAATTTTTTTTCGACCCTTATTTAAGCTGGGGTTTTTCTGTAATTAATATCAACTATAGATTAGCAAATACCGCTCTTGCTCCAGCCGCTGTAGAAGATTCCCGATGTGCTTTGTATTGGGTAATCAACAACGCAGAAAAATACAGTTTCGATACAACAAAAATTGTCACAACAGGTTTTTCTGCTGGAGGACATTTATCATTAACCACAGGAATTATGTCTCCCGAAACAGAATTTGATAAACAATGTCCGAGCCATGATTTAGATAATAAATTCGATAATAAAAAAGTTAAAGTAGCTGCGATTGTAAATTGGTCTGGAATTACAGACGTAGAAGATTTAATTGCAGGTGATAACAAAAGAAACTACGCAGTTGAATGGCTGGGAAATAATATAACCAATACGGAAATTGAATTAGCAAAAAAAGTTTCTCCAATTAATTACGTCCGCTCCGACTTACCACCAATTTTAACCATCCACGGCGATAAAGATACCGTCGTTCCTTACGCTCATGCAGTTAAACTCCATCAAAAACTTGATAAAGCTGGAGTTGTAAATCAACTATTTAGCGTTAAAGGAGCAAGTCACAATTATTTTTCTAAGCAACAAACACGACAGATTTATGCCACTATCAAAGAATTTTTGATAAAGCATCAATTAATATAGTTCTTTCTAATTGAATTGAATTAAATAATTAAATGAAATAAAGTAATATCCCCACCTCTTTCTTGATTTGAGAGAGGTTTTTGAATATCTAGCCGTATTTTCAAGCAGTGGAACAAACTTCTGATTTACTTGGTTTCTTTGAAGGAGAACAGGGGGTTACTTTTACATGTGGCTCAACTTTCAACCAAGCACAAGCACCACAGTTCAAAGGCTTCTTTTGATATACGACCTGACATCTTCCTTCAACTTCAACCGCGTGATAATGCCTTACTCTACTTCCCCGCTGAACCCTTATCACTGGCTGATTTTTACCTTGAGTTCTATTGGTTCTAATTCGATTCTGGTTAACGTGAATAATCGTTTCGGTTCTAACTCGACTTGTCCAATTGCCCTTGGGACCCCTACTGCCTTTTGAAACCTTGGGTTTTGTACCGTATAAAGGAATTTGCCAAAATCTACCAACCTTTTTCGCTCCTTTGATTCTGCCTTCATAAATCAGTTGTCGTACCCGTTGGATACAAATTCTTAGCAATTTAGCTGCTTCTTCAGTTCCGACCATCATATAGGATAAACCCTCGCGCTAGGGTTTATCTTAAAATATCGAGGGTACCTGGGTAAAGTTTTTTGATTCGCTGAAAATTTTTGATTCTTTCAACTCACCCCTAACAGATTTTTCTGACGGGATGAAAAAGATGATTAGATAGATACAAAATTTAATCTGGACATAACTGCTCAATCAGTTCCCATAACCATATATTTGCTGGGTCGCTATCGTTTTTACGATGTAATAACGTCAAATCAAGCGAGCGATAAAATTATTGTCAAAGTTTAATTCAGTAAAATATTTTTAATTGAGAGGAGTAATTATAGAAGCTATTCAAGTAAATTAATTTGACAATAAACTCTTTTTCATTGTTTGAAAAAGAGTTTTTAATATAGAGTCTTTCTATAAGAGGTTTTTAGAAATTTCGAGTCAACATTAGAAAATAATTCGACAAATCTCCTTTGCTTTATCTAATCTTTCTATTCCTTCAATGTCAGCGGTTGTACTTATTCTAGTTTCACCCATACGAGAAGATGAACGCAAAATCTTCCAAGCTTCACAAGTAAGTTTCTGCTCGCTCCCTTCAGTTTTTAAAACTCTATCTACAGCAAGTAAGGGGAGATCCAAGAAATAAAATATCCCACCGTTTTACAAATATTCCGGTCAAAACCTAAGATTTTCGCGGTGTCGCCCTATCGGGCGACACCGACGGTGGGATATTTTATTATCTGTAGGTGCCTTAGGTCTTCCTTCGGGAGACGCTTAGTCTGACTTGCGACTCACTGCGTATATTGCTCTCCGAGCCTTACTCGCGGCACAACTCGGCTTTAGTAACGCTAACGCTGTCGTATGTCCTATCGGACACGCTGCGCTAACACAA
>JBCBHT010000198.1:0-13720 GCA_038525335.1 Cyanobacteria bacterium J06621_15
CGATTTTCAACAGCTAGCTCAACTTTACAAAAACACCTTGCTTAATGATGTAATACCATTTTGGGAACAGCATTCGGTGGACTGGGAAAAAGGTGGTTATTTCACCTGCTTGGATAGAACTGGTAAGGTTTTTGATACGGATAAGTTTATTTGGCTGCAAAATCGTCAAGTATGGCTGTTTTCTATGCTATACAATCAATTAGAAAAGCGCGAAAATTGGTTAAAAATTGCTGCAAATGGTGCGAATTTTCTTGCTGAAAACGGAAGAGACGACGAAGGTAATTGGTATTTTTCTCTTACCCGTGAAGGTAAACCGTTAATCCAACCTTATAATATATTTTCTGATTGTTTTGCGGCAATGGCTTTTAGTCAATATGCTCTTGCTTCAGGTGGAGATTCAGCGAAAGGAGTTGCATTACAGGCTTATAATAACGTTTTACGTCGTCAAGAAAATCCTAAAGGTAAATATAATAAATCTTACCCCGGTACTCGTCCGATGAAATCTTTAGCGGTACCGATGATTTTGGCTAACTTGTCTTTAGAAATGGCTTGGTTGTTGGAAGACGATACTTTAGAACAAGTTTTAGATGCAACTGTAGAAGAAGTAATGGGTGATTTCCTCGATAAAGAACGAGGTTTAATGTTTGAAAATGTTGCTCCCGATGCATCTCATATTGATTGTTTTGAAGGAAGATTAATTAATCCCGGACATGGTATTGAAGCGATGTGGTTTATGATGGATATTGCTCAACGTCGGGGAAATAAAGAATTAATAAATCAAGCTGTTGATGTAACATTAAATATCCTGAATTTTGCTTGGGATAAAAAGCACGGTGGTTTGTATTATTTTATGGATATTGATGGAAATCCACCGCAACAGTTGGAATGGGACCAAAAATTGTGGTGGGTACATTTGGAATCTTTAGTAGCTTTAGCAATGGGTTATCGTTTGACAGGAAGAAAGGAATGTTGGGAATGGTATCAGAAGATGCATGATTATGCTTGGACGCATTTTTCTGATAAAGAGTATGGAGAATGGTTTGGTTATTTAAATCGTCGTGGTGAGGCTTTATTGAATTTGAAAGGTGGTAAATGGAAGGGTTGTTTTCATGTTCCTAGAGCGATGTATATGTGTGGGTTGCAGTTTGATATTCTTGGTAATGGGTAGTTGGTGGTTGGTAATTGGTAGTTTAATATGTCGGAAATAACTGAAGCTTTGCAGCGTAATGTAGTGCGCTAACCATTTTTTTCAAAATAAATTCCAACTGATTTATTATCTTATAAAATTGTATGGAATACTCCTCTAAAATAATATCTATTATGTCATCTCTAACAATCACTACTGTAATTAAAATGATAGGATGTCTACCCGAAAATACACAAAATTATGTTTTAGAACATCTCCGAGAATATATTCAAGAATTAGAAGAGGAATTAAAGTGGGAACAGTCTTTTAAGAAAACCGAATCAAATTTAATTTCTGCTGCTAAACTTGCTAAACAACAAATTGCTGAAGGCTTATCAGAAGCTATGAATTACGATAAATTATGAATTCAGAAATAGAAAATAAACGCGGTTTTGATTTAGATGATTACCCTGGTTCCTTTGGTTATATTTTGATAAAAGCTGGTATTGATGAAGTTAGTTCAACTGTCGCTAAATTAAAGTCAACAACCGTTGTCAAAGATTTATATACGAACTTTTCAGAACGCTCTGATTACGGTTATTTAGTATGGCAATATTTTGGTCATGATTGGACGATGTTTGAGTATGGAGTTTGTCAACCAAAATTACCTCAAAAAATATCTAAAATTTTGAAAACCGATTCTATTTATTATGAATATGAAGATACATCTGGCTGGGAAGGATATAGCTTTTTTAGAAATGGTGTTGAGATAGAAGGTTATAGTTTTGGTCTGGATTATTTTGAAGAGATGGCTGAATCAGCAGAATATGCTGAGGAAGAATTCGATTTACAAAGCCAATATGATTCTTATATAAAAGACGAAAATAGAGATTATTTATTTTCATTTCGCAGCAGTATTAGAAATGCTTCCGATGATGAAATAAAAAACGAAAATAAATTTTTAAATCGCTTTTTTATAAGTCAAAATGCTTGGCTACCTGATTATAATTTCATGCCATATGTTGATGAAAATGGCAAGATAGATTTGCCGAAGTCTTTATTTTATAGAATTGATTTTGTGGAACTTTAACATCAAAACCATATTATTTAACCAACACCATATCCAGCATACTCCCTCACATATTCCGGCTGCAAACCAATTATAATATCTTCCTTTGCTACACCCATTTTTACCAATTCTTCAGCTAGTACATTATCAGTTTGATTGCGTTGAATCCAAATTTTCCCATCTTTAATATCAAAATGCATCACGCAATTATAAATACGACGATGTTTATCCCATCCCAAATCTACAATTTGATAATGGTCATTTGTGGTATCAATTATTGTTTGAACTTCAATCTCACCGTTTACAGGGGGATATTTACTATATTCTGTTAATATTTCTTGAATACACTGGCGATAGAATTCTAATTTATCCACTTTATTATTACCTCTTCTACTGGGTCGTATACAATTAATTTTAATTGATATTGCTTGATTACTGCTTTAGGTAAATCTCTTTGAAAAAACGATTCATAAGCATAAGTAGGTACCGCTAAATATAATATACGTTCTTTGTCTTGTTCTTTTAAAACTAAACGGTAATTTAAAAATTGTCCTAATGCTAAATGAAAGTCAGATAGAGCAGAATCACTTAGAAAGCTTTTTATTTCTACTGCAATCTTTTCATCTTTCTTTTTAGCAGCTAATAATCTCTCTGCACCTAAATCAATTCTCACTTCATCTTCTTCACTAAATTCAAGTCTTAAAGGGTCATGTGTAATTACCCATTCTTCTTTTTGAAGACCTTTTTTGACTGATTCATGAAACTTATCTCTGGCAGACATTTATTTTAAATTCCAAGTTTTATTTATTTTAAATCAATTTGTAGACACGAATGTACACATCATTGTGGTGACATACAACTTAAAATAAAAGTAGTAAATTAAAATTCCTCCATGATTGTCACCCCAAAAAGATTTACAATCGACGAATATCATCGACTGATTGACCTCGGTTTTTTAACGGAGGGAGACAGAATTGAGTTGATTCGAGGGGAACTAATTCAAATGGCTGCAAAAGGAACTTTTCACAGCGTATGTAGTTCGATTCTTTGCCGTTCATTGGATAGAATTTTAGGAGATAAAGCAGTCATTCGCGGACAAGACCCAATTACACTTTTAGATAATAGCGAACCCGAACCAGATATAGTTATTGCAAGGGGAAAAGACGAAGATTATCTTGCTCATCATCCCTATGTTGAAGATATTTTATTAGTTATTGAAATTTCCGATAGTACTTTAGATTACGACCAAACAACAAAGTTAACTTTATATTCAGAAGCGGGAATTACTAATTATTGGATTGTTAATTTACAGGTTCGTCAACTTGAATGTTATAGTCAGCCCTATCAAGATAATCAAGGTGAATTTATCTATTTGAATAAACAAATTGTTATTTATTAATAATATAGTTCGTAGTTGCGCTTTAGCGCCAAAATACTTAGTTTAACGTTAAAGAGTAATTATAAAAAACCGTAAATTTAGCGCTCAATCGTGACTAAGAACTATTATATATTTGGCGCTCAATCGTGACTACGAACTACATTTTTGGCGCTTAAGCGCAACTACGAACGAACATTTTAAGACTCTCTACCCGAAGCCCATGTATCTCTCCACTTAACGGTACCTTCACTAGCAATTACCCAGCGACGAGCTAACAAGTTTTCTCGTAAAGGTGAAATCCCTTCGCGTAAAATCACGTATTTGTAACTAATTAGTTTTCCAGCGCTTTCGTTAAAGGGAATTTCCGCGAACCAAGTATTTGAATTGATGTATTCTAAAGGATATGCTTTCTTAATATCCCAATTACCCAATTCGGGACAATCACCTATTACAACTAATCTTTCACCTGGTTGGGTTTGTACTCCATTTAATTGCGCTCTTACTAATGTTTGCGCTTTTAATCTTTCCCCTACATGACTGATAACTATCGCTTCTTTTGGATTTAATTCTAAGTTATAAATTTTTCCGTCTACAACTTCAAATTTACGTCCGGTCAATACGCAGGTATGCTCTCTATCCGGTAACTCAGTATCTACTTCTTCTACAGTTACAGTATCACCTCGATTCAAAGCTACGAAACAGCGAGAACCATTGTAACGACGCACGTAGCAGAAAGTATCTGGTGTAATATATTTCTCCCACTGACTACCCATCGATACCGCAGGGTTCAAACGACGTAACCCGGAAAGCTTCCTCACATCCCAGTAAATATCGGTTTCGGTATCCCATTTATCCATCATCGGACGGTTGTAGGGGTCGTTGTTTCCGTAGATGTTATCGTCAGCGTTGGTATCGTTATGCAGATATTGTTCGGTACCATAAAACAAGCAGGGAATTCCCCGACTGGTCATTAGAAAATCAATCGCTAAACGCAAAGTATCGTTATCTGGGTTGAGACTTTGGAAGCGATGCATATCGTGATTATCGATAAATGTTATCAATTCTCGCGAACCATTGTAGCGATAGTCCTGCTTCAAAATATCATTTACCAAATAAAACCCAGATTCATCATTCATTGCTAGAGCTTGACGCAATGCCATACACAATCCAAAATCTAGGATAGTCATCCCAGAATTATTGGCAAATTCTACCGAAAGCTCGTCATCCGGACGACTGTAAATCCATTCACCAAAGATAAATACATCTGGTTTGTGGTTGTACATCTCGCTGTTAAACTCTTGCCAGAACCAAATTGGCATATGTTTAACTGTATCCACTCTTAAAGCATCAACTCCTCTATCCAACCACTGCTTAATTGCTGATTTGATATAGCTTCTGTATTGAATATTATTCTCATTAAAAGTCGCTAAACCAGATAGTTCGCAGTTTTGTACCTGCCATTCATTTTCCCAATCGCTAACTTCGCCATAATGATGGTACCAGTTATCTTTATCATCGTTAAAATCGGCAATTTTTACCCCATCATCGTAAAGTTCACCTTTACTTCCACCAGTATCGGGGCTGCTATGATTGCACACAATATCTAATATCAACTTCATATTGCGATTGTGCAATTCTTCAATTAATCTATCAAAATCAGTATTTCTCGTATCTTGAGTTTTATTTAGAGAAGGGTCATCATCGGGAGCAATAAAACGAGGATTCAACCTCTTAAAATCTTTCGTCCAATAACCATGAATTGCTGCACTTTCAATAAATAATTCTTCTACTTGCTCAAATAAAGGAGTCAACCAAACAGCAGTAACTCCCATATTTTTCAAATAATCTAACTTGTCAATAATTCCCTTTAAATCTCCACCCCAATATTTACCCCATTCTTCCCTATCTGGGTCATAAAGTTCCGAATTAAACCCCTTATTATTTCTCGGGTTGCCATCATAAAAACGGTCAACAACAATAAAATAAATAGTTTCCTGACGAAATTCAATATCCCTAGTATAGAGAAACTCCAAATCAATATCAGCATCAGTATCCGGAGTTTCAACAATTACTTCAACTTCCGCTTGAGCATCTTCAACTTTATATTGAGCGCTACTAGCTTGGGATGGAGGAGTATTTACCATCTTGATTTATCTTATTTACCCTTATTTACTTAAGTAGTTCAATACAATCTACATAAAATCCGTACTCTTCCCCTTATTTTTATTTTTCCGTATTTTAATCATTTAGAATAGTATTTAATTACTCATCTAAATTGTATACTCCTTTTTTAATATTTTCGTCCTCATTCTCTAGGTAGAGATTAATATGAGATAGGGGAGAGAGAATGAGAAGTAGGGGATAGGAATTTGAATTATTGGTGTATATCTAAGAACAACATAAATTGTGACTTATAAAGCTTCTTTTGCATAAGAACGCGCTATTTTCTGTTATCGCTGCATAAGTCAATTTATAAGAGTAAAAATGAGCAAATGAATGAATAAATCACATCGCTAATGACGCTAACTCGTCCATAGAGACCAAACCGTCATCGTTAATATCCAGAGATTGAAACATCATATCAATCAAGCAGTTATGTGGATTACCTGTCTTTTCTATCAAAGCAGCATGTAATTCTTCGGGAGAAATATATCCATCTTGATTGCTATCTAGAAATTCAAATGCTTTCTTTATCGCTGCTTCCAATTCTGTTGAGGATATTTCTCTATTCTCCAAATTCCAAAAATTAACTAAAGTTCTCCACCTATCTTTCATACAAGCTTCTACTATTAAATTTTTCCCTGGAATACATTGTTCTAAAGAAGGTACGCTACCACGAGCATCAATATAATCCACCAGGGGTTTTACTTCGTCTAAACCAGTCAACAAGAACTGATAAATACCAAGCTTGTACATATGCTGGGAATCGAAAGGTTTATTATTAATTTTGACGATTTTTAGATTCGGGTAGTCTTCAATAACAGTATCTAAATCAGCATGCAAATAACCTGATGTTTCCGTTTCTGGTGTACTTCGTGTGAGTGAAATTGCATCTTGTAAAACTTGTCCGGGAACTTGGATAACTGCAATTTCTGTATCGAATGGTAACTCTTCCAATAAATTTCCATAGGTGAAAGATGTACCTTGCTGATAATCATGATTACCTCTAACACATCCTCCTTGAAGAATCACAATATCAACTTCGGATAAACTCTTTTTGATATAAGAACATAAAGTTGAAGCAACTTTTTCGGGTTGAAATCTAGTTCTTTTAGAGGACATAGTTTCTCTAATATTGAAAATTTCTACATCCATCAACTTACTCAAGAATTCTTGCTTCTTTTTTACAAATATTTGAGCTTTTTCTTCTGGTTCAAGGTGACTAGTTGGTAACAGATGAACAGCACTATTTAATTGATTATTTGTAGACCACCAAACATCTACGACAACAATATTGTTTGCATCTTGTCCGGATTTAACTATACGACTTCCAGCAATTTCTTCTAGATATACTTCATGTTCGTGACCACCAAGAACAACAGGAATTTTACCTTTTAACTGGTAATCTTGCTCGCATTTTTTGAGTAATTCTCTATCTTGCGTTAAACTTTGATGAGTTAAAGGAATAATTATATCGGCTTTATTTTTGCACTCAGACCAAATTTCTTTTAATGCATCAAAAACAGGTTGAATTGTTAAATTGATTCCCGGTTTAAAAATATCAGTATTATTGGTGCAAAATCCAGCGAATGCTACTTGATTAATTCCAACTTTTACTATGTCGTATCTTAGGAGGGGATTATCGAAAGCATCAACAATTGGTAAGTTGGAAATATTGCCGTTCAATAATTTATTTTGGCAATTCTTTAACCGTTTATTTAAAATATTTAGGTCTATATCAAATTCGTGATTCCCAAAGCAAATGTAATCAATGTCTACCACCTTAAGTACATCTAGCATAGTTTTACCACCATCTAAAGACGTAAATAAAGAAGGAGAAAGAAAATCACCATTGAGACAAGAAATTACCACTGCATCTTCTGCTGTCTGTTTGAAAGATTGAATTGCTGTTTGAACAGAAGGATAATTTTCAAGTTTATAAATATCATTGATGGATATAATTCTTAAGTAAGTCCCAGCAGCATCCCTCGGTCTTGGTAAGTATATATAACTAGTCATAATATAATTAATTCGATGTCAAATCGATGCTGGTAATTTCCATCTAAATTACAGATAAAATCCACCTTCAACAAGTATGTAGAGATACATACAATTTGTTTATATTCCAATGTTAAATAATGATATTGTAGGGTGAGTGACGGCTACGATAACTTATCAAAACAAAGCGAAATAATAAAAAAATGCCGTCACGCACCACAATTGATTGATAATAAATAATCTATAGCAATAGAATGTTATCAAATTATTGTAAATGTAGAGTACGTAAATAAAAGATAATAAAAAGAGAAACGATATCGCAATATTTTAATTGATTGGTGCGTGACGGTAATATCTATTTTTTTCGTTTGGTTTTCTCAATTATAGAAACCGTCACACACCCTACAAATTATTAATTGATAACTGTTAATTGAGAAGACTGTAAACCGTACATATGATTAAACAAACCCCAACAATATTCTTCTGGTAATTTACAGGTAATCGCGCCTCTTAATACAACATTAAAATACCAATCATTGGGAGCAATTTCTGATAAAAGTTTGTTTACCACCACATAAGTGCGGACATTTTTATATATTTTTCCTTGAAAATCAATATCGACAAATTCCTGACGATATCCACCACGGGGAACATCTTCGCGTTTATCTAAACTCTCGCTGAGTCGCCAAGGTAATTGATAAAGTACTCCATGTACGCTACTCTTGGAATCCTTCACGACATCCAACACCCCACATTTGCGAGAAGCGCTGTAACGGTAAAACCCCAAGCGATAATTATTGAGAATCCCAGCACCCATTACGTAATTGTGAGTATTTTCACCCATAGTGCGTTTTAAATCTACCGGACACATGCAGGAACCGTAAGCAAAATAGTAAAACATCGGTTCTTTATGCTGCGATTGTTGCCGATTCTGAGATTCAAGCACGCAAGTGTGATTACTCATCTATTTATTGAAATATTTATTACATTTGTCAATATATCAAAAGTAATAAGGAATGGGCATGGGGGATTGGGAATTGAGAATTGGTAATAGGGGATTTGTAGAGTGCGTTACGATGCTATAAGACCGCACCACAACATTTATACTATGGTGCGTTGCGCTCTGCGACAACACACCCTACTTTCTACTTTCTTCAAACAGAACGGTTTGGTATGTTTTTCCTGCAAAACCACCGCTGCTGATTTAATGAAATACTATTCCTCTTGTTAAAGGTCATCGTAATTCTCGTCTGGGAATTCTTGTAGGTATTACTGTTGCTTGATTTTGATTTCCTTCTATTCTGCTAACGGTTTCGTTTAAAATTACTCTGCTTCTGCTATCGGTATGGTAAACGAACAGTTCCGAACCAACTTTTACGGTTACTCGATAACCATCGACAAGTCTATAAAAACAGTAGCGGCGTTTGCGTTCGTTGACTATACCCAAGCAACCATTTCTCCATCTTCTTTGTTCTACTTCTACAATGTTTCTGGAAGAAACGATGCTGCTTACACGGTTTCTTACATCTGATAATACTGCACTTTCAACGGATGCTGGTAGCTTTGCAACTGTATCAATTTCAAAGTCAGAACCGTCTTGTTTAAAGCGATAAGTCCAGGTTTCTCTACCGTCGGATAAGGTAGCTTTCATCATGGGGACGTTATCTTGTCTTTCGTTGAGTTGCTCAACTTCGATAACCCGGATTTGGAAAGCGCTGGAAGCACGTTGAGAACGTCTCGCTGCATCTCCTTTGATTACTGCTGCTGCTCTTTGAGTTAAGCTTCTGGTACGGTCGAGGACTACTGTTGAAGCGTCATCGTTTGCGTGGTAAATCCAAGTTTGGTTATTTGCTTTGACGGTAACTATCCAACCAGGAGTACGAATAAAAGCTTTGTTGCAAATCCGATTAAAGGTTAAATAGCAGGGATTATTCCAAATTTTACGCTCGCTTTCGACAATCCGTATTCTTCTCCGAGATAAACCAGACCATCGGGAAGCATCTCTAAGAATAGCATTGGAAACAACTTGAGGTAATCCGGATGTTGGTTGGCTGCTTTGATTGGATAATTTAACTTGATTTCCCATTCCATCACTTAGGAATACCCAATTTTGAGAATTTCCGCTGACGGTGACTTCCCAACCGGAAACAATAATTCTGTCACAGGGGTTAAAACTGAAATTTTCACAACCGGATTCCCAAGTTGCTGGTTTGAAGGAAACGATTCTTAATCTTCTATTTGATAAACCGGAAATGTTTCTTGCTTCTCTCAATACAGCACTGCGAACTTTTCTAGGTAATCTTAATTTACTAGCATCTGCATTTAAACGAACTTGACTACCGTCGATGGAAGTGTGATAAACCAAGGTTTGTCTTGCACCTTTGACGGTAACTTTCCATCCTCTCTGGTTTCCTGCTAAACAAGATTCAGCAGGTTCTCCCAAATTCAAGCAGCTATCGGTAAAAGTGGTTTGCTCCGCTCTGGTAACTCTAACTCTGAAACTACCAGTTAAATTGGACGCAGACTGTAGAACGGAATTTTTTACTTGAGAAGGTAAGCCGTTATCAGTAATTTCACTGGCTTTGGTGTTTAGCCTAATTACCGAACCAGACTTGTTGGTATGATAAACCAAACTTTGTCCTTTAGTACCAACAATTACGCGCCAACCGGGTACTATAACTTGAGAACAAACTGTATTAGCATCTCCTAATTCCAAACAGCCATCGCTCCAGGTTTTCTGCTGTGCTTGCATGATAAAGAACTCAGAAACCGGTTTCTGCAAGCGCTGAGCAGCATCTGCAATCACTTGCGATTTGATAAATTCTGGTAATTGCGAATCGGTATCACCAGAATTACTACCCGAAGCTAAACGTAAAGTTTTTCCGTTGCTATTAGTATGATAAACCCATCTTTGAGTGCCATCAGATACGGTGACTCGATAACCGGGAACCAAAGCTTGAGTACACATTTCACCTGGTGTAAGTACTTCCAAGCATCCATTGCGCCAAGTTTTCTTACCGTAACTGACAACTCTTAATCTATTTTGCGGGATATCTTCACGACGAGACAAATCTTTAGTAACAGCATTAACCACCACCAAAGGTAAACCAGTTCTTGTAGTATTCTGTCTCTGTACTTGAATAGTGGTTTGAGAATTATTTTGTCGTTGACTGACAACTATATCTTTCCCACTATTAGTTACCATTAAATTTTGGGATGTAGAAACAACCACCTCACCAGCATTCGCACTTTTTAGTAGCGCGAACTCATTCGCAACAGACATAATACCAGTTAATAATAAAGCAGCAAATAACTGTGCTTTATTTGTAGTAGAATTACTTTTAGATGTGGCTTTCATAGAAAAGTTACCTGTGTCCGTCATTAGTTTACAAATAATTAAGATTTGTTTTTTATCCTAAATTAAAAGTACGATTTGTAAAAACTTTGATTTATCAATTAATATCGCTTTTAAACAATAAAATACAAAGGATTAATTATCCCAAATTATAAATTAAATAGGGACAAATATGATGTTATTGTGTGCGATTATATACGAGTTTTGACGCAAGTTGATATGTGAATTGTTCCTGGTTTTTTACAAAAACTTTATATAAATAGTTCAAAGCTCAAAGGTTAAAGATTAAAGATAAAATTCAATATTCTAATTAATATAGAAAGAACCATGAAGAATTTTGAACAAATCCAAAATATCTATAAAAACTACCGGAATGACTATAGTTTAGAGCAGAGAAAGAACTGGTACAGTAAAGTTGCGGATGCGTACAACAGAACTAGACCGCGCTATCCCCAGGAACTGATTAATCGTACAGTAGAAATAGCAAAACTCAGGAAAAATACTGATATTTTAGAAATAGGGTGCGGTCCTGGAACTGCAACAACGGAGTTTGCTAAACTGGGCTTCTCAATGACCTGTCTTGAACCCAGTGAAGAATCCTGCAATTTAGCGAGACAGAATTGTGTTGGATTCAAAAACGTAGAAATTATCACAATACCACCTTTGAGGAATGGGAACTTCAATCAAATAGATTTGATACCGTTCTCGCTGCTACTTCTTTCCACTGGATTAAACCAGAAGTAGGATATCCCAAATTAGAGCAAGCGTTGAAAGATGATGGTAAATTGATTTTACTGTGGAACAAAGAACCGCAACCCAGCTACGAAGTATACCAAATCTTAGATGAGGTTTATCAAAAACAAGTTCCTTCCCTTTCACGATACGAAGCTAGGGGAACTACGGAAAGAATTCTCAGAGAACTGGGGGAAAACGTTGTTAAATCCGGGTTTTTTAAAGACTTGGTTTTTGAATGTATGGAGTGTCAACGTAGCTATAGTATTGATGATTATCTAACTTTGTTGAGTACTTTATCACCTTATATTGTGTTGGATGCTCAAAAGCGAGATGATTTATTTAATGATTTGAGAGATGTTTTGCAGAGAAATTTGGGAGATACTATTGAGACATCCTATCTTTCAGCGTTTCATGTTGCTTGGAAAAGCGATAGGTGATGATATTTTATAGATAAACTTGGTTCAAGTTGACTATCAAGTACGACATTAGGAACTAATTATGAAATTGCAAAGAGTTCAAGTTCCAGATTTTCGCGTTTTAAAAAACGTTGATATCTCATTTGAAAAAGATTTTGTACCGAATATTTTTCCATTGGGTAGTCAGAATGGTGGTGGGAAAAGTACGCTTTTGCAATTGATTTTTGTGTTACTTCACTGTTCTGGTGATAGTGAGAAGCATGAGTTTATTAAAAATATGCTTTATGGGTTTGAGATTGATGATTCTGGAAAAGGAGTATTAGCAGCAATTGATATTTGGGATGGGGAGAAGACTGTTAGTCTTGAGTTTATAGTTTGTCACGACTCCTATATAAAAAATGATTTGAATTTATTTTACGAACCTTTATATTATGAGCATGATATACCTTCTGATAATCATGAGGGAATTATATTATCTGCACCACAAGAATTGATTCGTATCGAAAATGAAATTAAACAAATAGAGTCACAAATTAGTAAGCTGGCTCCTTTGATAAATAGATTGCAAAGTATAAATGATATTGAAAATCCTCAAGATAGAGAATCTCAGCTAAGAATAGTAGAACGAAGTCTTGTAGGGTTAAGAATTTATAATTTCCCAGGTAAAAGGGACTTTAAAGAGCGAATAGTTGTTGAAGATATGAAAAACTTTATCGTACAACAATTGAGCTTACGTCAATCAAATCTACAAAAACTTTTAGATGAGCGCGAAAAGCTAAAATATATTTCTCCCAAGATAAAAGATTTTTTACATTCAAACAACATAATTTATATATTTAGTTATTCTGATTGCGAAGATAATAATGAAAATAAAGCTTTACTTTGTCGCATTAATATTTTAAATCCAGAAGATTTTCTTGCTAAAATATCAAATAATGTATTTCTTGCAGCACCTACTACTCAAGTATTTTTATTTCTTTCTCAAGATGCGAGAAAACTTTTGTTTAAACAACAGATTAATTACCAGTCACAAATACAAAAAACAAAATCTAAATTAGCTGGTTTCTTCCCATACGATTTTCTTGCGGTAAACTTACTTGTTGAAATATTCAAATCAGCAAGAGACAAAGACTTCAAACAAGCTATAGAAACAGGAGAATACGGAAATAATTACCAACAACTTGTAAACGACCTCAACCAAATCTTATTAAACAAAAAAATAAATATCAATCCCGATTTATCTGGATTCACTTTCAAATTAGATGCAGAAGGACAAGATATAGAACTATATCCCGAAGACTTAAGCCACGGTGAATTGAAACGACTTAGTATTTATGCTTGGATAAAGTACAATATTATCGAGGATTCCATTGTTTTAATAGATGAAATTGAAAATGGATTTCATCCAGATTGGCAATATCAAATAATTAAAGATATTGCAGAAGGGGCACCGGAAAATCAATATATTATTTCTACCCATTCA
>JBCBHT010000199.1:0-13701 GCA_038525335.1 Cyanobacteria bacterium J06621_15
GGGCGACACCGCGAAAATCTTAGGTTTTGACCGGAATATTTGTAAAACGGTGGGATATTTTATTTCTTGGATCTCCCTAAAGCAGTATTTAATAACCTTGATAAGTTCTTGCGTTGGTTTTGTGCAAATATTAGTAGAGAATTAGGTGTGAAAGCACAATTGGATGATTACTGGGATGAAGAAATGGGTTCAAAAATTAGTTGTTCCCTTTACTTTGAAGCCTATTTGCTTTCATATTTAGAAACTCCAATTGTTATAGTTTTGAATGAGGTTGATTTAGTATTTGGTTATCCAGAAATAGCTGGTGACTTTCTGACATTATTACGTTCTTGGTACGAACAAGCTAAGCGAGTAGATATTTGGCAAAGACTCCGCTTAGTTCTGGCTTATTCTACAAAAATTATTATTCCTTTAAAATTATCTCAATCTCCATTTAATGTCGGTTTACCTTTGAAATTATCAAGTTTTACTAAAGAACAAGTAAAAGAATTAGCGCATCTTCATAATTTAGCTTGGATGAATGATGAAAAAATAAATAAATTAATGGCTATGGTCGGAGGACATCCCTATTTAGTTAGGTTGGCTTTGTTTCATCTTGCGTATGATAAGCAGGAAGCTAAAAGTTTAGATTTGCTATTAGAATAAGCACCAGCAGAAGTCGGTATTTATAATTCGCATTTAAGACGATATTTGTCTATTTTGCAGAAAGATGTAGAGCTTAAATCAATTTTCTGTGAATTGATTGCGGCTAATTCTTCGATAAAACTTGACCCTTTAGTAACTTATAAATTGCAAAGTACGGGTTTAATTCAGCTAGACGGTGATAATGCTTTTATTACCTGTGAACTATATCGTTTATATTTTCAGCGACAGCTTTGTAGTTCTCATAATTTCCAGATGCAGAAATTACATGAATTACAAAAAGACGTATAAAAGTTGCGGTTGGACTCTAATTTAGATGAGTTAACTAAATTATTGAATCGTCGTTATTTCGAGATTTATTTGCAACAGTTAACGGATTAGAAAGGGGAACTATCGTTAATTTTGTGCGATATTGATTATTTTAGGTATTACAACAAAACCTACGGTACAGCAGCAGGGGATATTTGCTTGCAGAAAATTGCTCGTACTATTGATAATTATGTTTCTTCATTGAATATTACAAGCGGGGAACCAATTGTTTCACGCTATGGGGGAGAAGAATTTGCCGTACTTGTATGGATGAATGAAACCATAGCATTTAGTATTGGAGAACATATCAGAAAGAATATTAAAGAAGAAGCAATTAGCTGTCAATATCCTGGTATCGGTGGATTACCAGCAGAGGTAATTACAGTCACTGTAGGTGTTGCGACTATAGTACCGGAAGATAAGCTCAAACCTATAAGTTTGATAGATATCGCTCAAAAAGCGCTTCGTCAAGCTAAGAGGAAAGGACGGAATGTAGTTGTAGCTGGTTGATGCTAGTATTTTATAAAAATTTTTCGGTTGTTTCTGCTAAAATCATTTTTCTCCAGTGCATAGTAACTCCTTACTCCCCCCAAAAATCTTCCGCTTTTCTACTGAATTAATCAAGAAAAAATAATTAATTTTTGTTTATTTCTCCGTATAAAGGCTGTTTTCGCTACATTTATAAGTTGCTATATTTAGTTTCAAACGAAAAGAGACTATTTATATTTAGGTAATCTCTGCATCTGCCTAAAAAATTTTATAAAGCATCTACTGTAGAAAAACTGCTATATATAGCGTCAATCTCATTCTTCAGAAGTATGAGAATTATAACCGTTCTTAACTAAGTGAGATAGTTTTCGTAAACCTTATTTACTTTCCCTGTGTTTAATAAGAGAGGGTAAGGTTAAGAAAAATGCTGTATTTTGGCTGTAATTATCGATTTTTTCAGTTATTACACGGATATTGCTTTTTTTTGCGGACAGCTATTTAATTTGTCAGTATTTTGTAAACGAAGAAACCTTCCCAACTTAATAATTTCTAATAAATATGAGATTAAAAATAAAGCGGTGGAGGTATACCTACCTTCTGCTATCGTTGTTGCTTCCTGGACTTATTCTTAAGGAAGCTATACCTGTCATTGCGAATGAAATTACTAATACAGCGGTGTTTGGAGGTGATAATATCGGTTCTTTCAACACCAACAGTACTACTTTTACCTCTGGAGATGCAGCTTTACAAATTACTAAAACTGCAAATAAAAGTGCAGCAGAACCTGGAGATACTGTAACTTACCGAGTTGCAATTCGTAATACTGGCTCGGTTTCAGCTACCAATTTGACTCTTAATGATACTCTTCCCTTAGGTTTGAGATTGGCTGAAAAATCTGTACAAGGTTCTTTAAATGACGGTACAACTACAACTGAAGTTACAGTTTCAACAACTCCAGCCCAAAATCGCACGGTTGCAATTAACTATGCTGGTAGCATTCCACCACAAGGAACCCTCAGTGTAGTTTACGCTGTGACGGTTACACCTGATGGGATGCGAGGAAGCGGTAGAAATTTGGCTGTTGCAACTACTGATAGTCTTACAAGCAATACAGCGAGCCATTTATTAAGAATTCGTCCCGGTATTATTTCTGATTGTGGGACTTTAATTGGACGTGTTTTTGTTGATAAAAATTTTGATGGAGAGCAGCAACCGGGGGAACCTGGTGTACCGAATGCGGTAATTTTTATGGATGATGGTAACCGTATTTTAACTGATGCCAATGGGATGTATTCGGTGGCTAATGTGATTTCGGGTAATCGTACTGCAACTTTGGACTATACAAGTTTACCGGGTTATATTCAAGCTCCGAACCTCTACAAAATCAAGAATAATAGCCAGTCTCGCTTGGTACGTTTAGCTCCCGGAAGTATGGGGAGAATAAACTTTGCTGTCACTCCAGCTTTTAAGGGGGGACGTTAATTATATGAAATATTTGAGTTTAAATAAACGCAGTTTAATATTAACCACTTTTAGTGCTGTAATGATATTTCCTTCAGTTAACGTATCCGCACAAAATATTCTTATTAATTCTAAAGTTCTAGATAATTCGGATGTAAGACGGCTTAACTTAGTAGTTGATAATGATAGTAAAGCATTATTTTCGCCATTAGTTGCTCAATCCCCGGAGTTGATTCTGGATAAGGGGGTAGAGAGTGATAAATCCTCAAATGTCAGTGTTGAGAAAATTAAGCAGCAAAAACAAAGTTCTTCTGCTCCTTCATCTATTGTTAATCAAGTCAGTATAATTACTCCTCAAGCTGGGAGGATTAATACTTCGACTACTAATATTTCGATTCAGCATCACCCTAGCGCTAGGGTTAAGGTGATGGTAAATGGGAAAGCTATAGATAAAGATATTAGCAGTTACACTCACAAGGATGAGGAACAAAAGCTTTACACAAAAATTTGGTATAACGTTCCTTTATCGAAGGGTGAAAATACTATCACGGCTAAAACCAAGAAGGGTAATCCGGTTAGCGTTAAGGTTTTTGTGGAGGAGCAAAAAGCTCAGATTTCGATTAATCCAGTTGGTAAATCGAGAGTTCCTGCTGATGGACGTTCTAATATTGATTTTAAAGGTAGAATTACTGACGAAAACGGTAGGTTAATTAAGGAAGATACCGTTGTAACTTTGAGTAGCAATGCTGGTAAATTTATCGGTGCTGATTACAAGCAAGATGCACCGGGATTTCAGGTTTTAGCTCGGAATGGTGAGTTTTCAGCTAGTTTACAAGCTGGTCTGGAAGCTCGGAGTGTAAAGGTTGGTGCAGCTATTTATGATAAAAACAGGTCTGCTCGGTTCGATTCGGGAGCGGTATCTTATGTTGAATTTGTCACGAATTTACGTCCTTCTTTAGCTACTGGGGTTGTAAATTTAAGGATTGGAGCGGGTGGTACTGACTATTATGGTGGTTTCCGCGATTTTCTCAACCCAGACGAGATTGATAAGGATACAGTTGTTGATTTGGATGCAGCGGTTTTTGCTACGGGTAAAGTTGGAGAATGGTTATTTACCGGAGCTTATAACAGCGAACGTCCTTTGAATCAAGATTGTAATGGTGATAATCGTCTGTTCGGGGGAATTCAATCTTGTGAGAAACAGTATCCCGTTTATGGTGATGATTCTATCGTTACTAATACCGCTCCTTCCATAGACAGTGTTTATGCTCGTATCGAACGGACTCCCGATATTCAGGGAGCAGAACCCGACTATTTTATGTGGGGTGATTACAATACCCAGGAATTTTCTCGACCGTCTCAACTCTATAGTGCTACGACGAGACAGTTACACGGTTTCAAGGGAAATTTCAATTTAGGTAATTTACAGGTAACTGGATTATTTGCCAATAATATCGAAGGTTTTCAACGAGATACTATTACTCCCAATGGAACGAGCGGTTATTATTTTGTTTCTCGTCGGTTGATGGTTCCCGGAAGTGAAAGCGTTTTTATCGAGACAGAGGAAATTAATCGTCCCGGTACGGTGGTTAAACGTAAAGCTTTGTATAGAGGAGCGGATTACGAGATTGATTACGACAGAGGGACAATTTTATTCCGTCGTCCAATTTTTGCGACCGAATTAAATCCTTTTGAATCGACTTTGGTGAATCGGATTGTCGTAACTTATCAAAATGAGGGTGGTGATGATAGTCAACTTTATGGAGGTAGACTGCAATTAAATTTAAGAGGTAATAGAGATAGTGATAAAAATCCAGATAAAACGGCATTTTTAGGAGGTAGTTATTTAAAAGAAGAACAGGGAATCCAGGATTTTGAATTATATGGAGTTGATTTCTATGCTCCTTTTAAATCCGGGTTTATTCTTGGTGAATATGCTCGTTCCCAGCACGAAACTATCAACTTTGGAGATGTCAGTGGTTCTGCTTATCGGATAGAAGCAAATGGAAACATTGGTAGTGGTTTCAAAGGGAAAGCTTATTATCGTTCCGTGACAGAAAATTTTGCCAATAATGCGACTTGGAGTTTTGCACCGGGACAAACTCGTTATGGAGCAGATATTGCAGCTAAAATTGGTGATTCGACTAGTTTCCAAGTTGGTTACGACCATGAAGAAAACTTTGGAATTGCACCAGCAGAACAAACTCAATTAATTGATTTATTTAATCCCCAACCGCTACCTACACCGGGAAGTCAAGTTGATAACTCCTTAACTACAGTGAGAGCAGGTATTCAACAGAAAATTGGTGAGTCGGATGTGAAATTTGAATACGTTAATCGTTCTCGTGAAGACAGAGTTAGTAACGTATTTGAAGGAACAGCAAGTCAATTAGTATCTAGTCTCAACGTTCCTCTAACCAACTCTCTCGATTTTCGCGCTCAAAACGAATTAAATCTTGAAGACAGCGACCCTCTTTATCCCAACCGGACAACCCTTGGTTTAGACTGGAGACTTTATCCTGGTGTGACAATGCGATTAGCGCATCAATTCTCTGATGGAGGAATATTGACAGACAATAACATCACCAGTTTAGATACTCTAGTCGAACATAAATTTACAGAAGACACCAGAATTAGCGGACGTTACTCCGTTCTTTCCGGAGCAGATGGGATGAGCGACCAGGGTTCAATCGGTTTAAATCAAAGGATTCGTTTAGCACCAGGATTCAAAATAGACTTGGGTTACGAAAGAGTATTAAATAATATTTTTAGCGATACAGCTACAGGTGTCAGATTTGCTCAACCCTATGCAGTTGGACAAAGCGCTTCCTCCTTGGGTTTATTTGAAGGAAATACCTACAGCATCGGCATGTCATACAGCGATAATCCAGACTTCAGCGCTAACGCAAGATTTGAATATCGCGACGGCAACCAAGGAAACAACACAGTAATTTCCGCAGCAGCAGCAGGTAAAATTTCATCAGCATTAACCGCAGCAGTACGGTATAAACAAGCCGGTGGAGCCAATCAACTATTAGATGGATTAGCAGATACAGCCAATCTTCGCGTTGGTTTAGCCTATCGCGACCCCAAAAGCGACAAATTAAACGCTTTACTCAAATACGAATATCGACAAAATCCTTCCACCACACCAGATACCTTATTATTCGGAAGTGGAAACGGTTCCATCGACCATTTATTTTCAGCAGAAGCAATTTACGCTCCAAGTTGGAGATGGGAATTCTATGGTAAATATGCTTTTCGGGATAGCAATAGTTATTTAGCTAATGATTTCACAGCAAGCAGCAACGTCAGTCTAGCTCAGTTGAGAGCCAACTATCAATTAGGATATCGTACCGATTTAGCAGTAGAAGGACGTTGGATTGGTCAGCTAACACAGGATTACAGCGAATTTGGAGTAGCAGTAGAAGCTGGGTATTATTTAACTCCAGATTTTCGGATTGGAGTCGGTTATGCATTTGGAAGTGCAGACGATAGAGACTTTACCGGATACCGTTCCGCTGGAGGACCCTACGTCAATATCAACTTCAAAGTCAACGAACTATTCGGTGGATTCGGAAGACAAAAAGTAGCACCACCACAGGAGGAAGAATCAGTTCGATTTTAGATTTTAGATTTTAGATTTTAGATTTTGGATTGGGAGTTAGAAGTTAGGAGTGAGGAGTTAGGAATTAGGAGTTAAGAGTTAATTATCTTTCTCCTTTTCCTAATCCCTAATTCCCAATTACCAATTACCAATTACCAATTACCAATTACCAATTCCCAACTTTCGATTATGAAACCATCTATTAAATCAAATAAATTAAGACTAAAATCAAAATTAATTCGTAGTTTTGCTTTGTTACTCACAACCTTTAGCTATCAAGGTTTAATCTTACTTAGCGGAGCAAATTTTTCGCGAGTAGCAGCACAAACAACAAGATTATGTGCTGTTCCCGGTAAAGATGGACCGGGGATTAATATCAGCGGTATTGTTAACACTTATTTTCCTGGTATAGGTAATGTAAATGCTGGTGATACGTCAATTCCTATCGGAACTCCTACAGGAGCATCTACAGCAATTGAAGCTGGTGATTTACTCCTAGTTATCCAAATGCAGGGAGCGGATATTAATTCAAGTAATACCAACTCTTATGGTGATGGTGTAGCAGGTGGTTCCGATGATGTCCTGAGTAACTTTACACCTCCATCACCAACTGGTGCTAGCGGTAATCTCAACACTAATTTTACTGCTGGTAATTATGAATATGTCGTAGCTGAAGCTGTTAATGCTGGTTCGGTAACCATTAGAGGTTCGGGTACCGGAGGAGGACTGATTAATTCCTATAGTAATGCTCCCTTCGGTACCCAAGGACAGCGAACTTATCAAGTAATTCGGGTACCGCAATATTCTAGCGCTACCATTACTTCTGGTCTGACAGCAACTCGTTGGAATGGTTCAACTGGTGGTGTATTAGTTTATGATGTCGCTGGTAATTTAGACTTAGCTGGTGCAACAGTAGATATCAGCGGTCAAGGTTTCCGTGGTGGTGCTGGACGAGCGCTTCAAGGAGAAAGAAGTTTTCCTGCTCCTGCTCTAGATGACATTGATTATAGAACCCTATCAACCTTTGATACTAATGGTTCTAAAGGTGAAGGTACTGCTGGTACGCCAAGATTCACTTTCAACTCTACCAATAATACTTTAGAAGATAATATTGCTGAAGGTTATCCTGATGGAGCATCGGGTCGTGGTGCTCCTGGAAACGCTGGTGGTGGAGGTACCGATGGTGACCCCCTAGGAGTATTTAGATTTCCTAACGGTGAAAACTCCGGTGGTGGTGGTGGTGGAAACGGTGGTGCTGGTGGTTTAGGAGGTAGAACTTTCGATTCCCAGGTATTTATTGGTGGTTTCGGTGGTGCAGATTTTCCTGCTACAAGCAATCGCTTAACACTAGGTGGTGGTGGTGGTGCTGGAACGACTAATGACGGTTCCTCATTTAATGGTCCTCCTAATGGTTTAGCAAGTAGTGGTTCTGCTGGTGGTGGTATAGCATTTATCCGTACTGGTAGCGTCAGCGGTACAGGTACTATCAATGCTAACGGTCGCGATACGTTTGATGTGAGAGTAGATGGAGCCGGTGGTGGTGGTGCTGGTGGTAGCGTAGTTGTATCTGCTGCCAATAATAATCTTAATGGTCTAACAATAACTGCCAATGGTGGTAAAGGTGGAAATTCCGTCGCGAACAATCTTCACGGTCCCGGTGGTGGTGGTGGTGGTGGTGTAATATTTTCTAGTCCTGGAGCTAGTACTAGTGCTGTCGGTGGTCAACCAGGTGCTGGAGGTAACCCTACAAACCCTTCTTTAACATTTGGTGCAACTGCTGGTAGCAACGGTATTACTTCGGGTATCACTAATATTAACGGTACCAGTTCCGGTGCGGAATGCTTACCGCAATTAACTATTACTAAAACTACCTCTACTCCCGGTCCAATTATCAAACCCGGTCAAGCAACCTATACCGTTACAGTTAGCAATGCTCCCAATTTATCCGCAGCAACTAACGTCAATATATCCGACCCTTTACCCAGCGGTTTCACTTTTGAGGCTTCCGTAAATCCGACAATTACTTTAAATGGTGGTTCCACTCGTACCAGCGTTAGCAATCCACCGGATAATGCAACGGTAGCTACTTTTGGTACTTTTAATATTCCTAGCGGTGGTAGCGTTGCTATTACCTTTACTACCAATATCAGCGAAAACGTTCCCAACGGTGAATATAATAATCCAGCCACCGCAACTTATCTCGACCCTACTAGAACGACACCAGATGGAACTACAAGTGTAAATTATGATGCAGCAACTCTAGGGGAAGAAGTTGTAGTAGGTTCTCCAATTCCTAGCGACCCAGAACGTTTACGGGGATTAAAAAGAATTACCAATGTATTCAGAAACGGAGTTCCCATCAGCGGAATTGATTTTAATTCCTTTCTTGACGACCCCAACGACCCCATCGACAATTTACCGGGTTGGTTTCAAATTTCACCAGTAGGAGTATTTAATATTAGTCCGCAATTACCCCTACAAAGCGGTGACGAAGTTGAATACACAATGTATTACCTTGCGGATGGAAATCGACCAGTTGAAAACGTCAGATTTTGCGACCCAATTCCCCAAGGAACTACTTTTGTTCCCGATAGTTTTGGTTCCGGTAGCGGTATAGTTATAAATTTATCGGGTACAGAAACAGCTAATACTAATAGCTCGGATGCAGATAACGGTAGCTTTTTCGCTCCTGGATCTGGGCTTCCAGCAAATAATTTCTGTCCCAATCAAAATAATCCCACAGGTGCTGTGATTGGAAATCTCGGAACTATTAATCATACTTTAGGAACTAATTTTGGATTTATTCGGTTTCGGGTACGAGTAGATTAATAAGTAGCAAGTAGGGAATAGCAATAGAAGAACTAAAATAGCCATAAATTCTAGAGACGTTGTAATACAGCGTCTTTTTTTTTGATTATGCAATTTTAATCTAATTATTTGATTCGATTTTGGGAAAAATAAATTTGTTCGTTTAGTATCTCGTTTAAGCAGACTACCGTGAAATTTGTCTCGAAAATATCCCAATTTTCCAAAAATATTTTTAATAGATTTTCTAGCGAGCAAGATATTCTTACTAGAAATGTATTTATCTATAAATATCTATATTATCTATTTTTACCCGTATTCATATTACCCCTAACTTCTTGTCAGCAATCAAAGTCAGATAATCAAACTTTAAAACCGCTTCCGCAAGATTCATCAGCACAGGTTTATTTTAATCATTCTCAAACTTCAGAATATAAAGAACCATACCGAGATAAAATCCGCAAGGGAGATAATTTAGAACAAATAATTATTGACGCAATTTCTCAAGCAGAATCTACGATAGATATTGCTATACAAGAATTACGTTTACCTTTAATAGCTCAAGCATTAGTAAAGAAGCATCGAGCGGGAATCAAAGTAAGAGTAATTCTAGAAAATAACTATAGTCGTCCTTGGAGTGATTTGGCAACGGATAAGTTAGCAGCGGATAAGTTAACTAAGAGAGAACAAGAAAAATATCAAGAATTTAATAAATTTGTTGATATCAACGAAGATGGTAAGTTATCTCAAGAGGAAATTAATCAACGAGATGCTTTAAAAATTTTACGCAACTCCAAAATTCCTTTGATAGATGATACTGCTGATGGCTCAAAAGGTAGCGGTTTGATGCATCATAAATTTATTGTTGTAGATAATCGTTTTGTAATTGTTACTTCTGCTAATTTTACTTTATCCGGAATTCACGGTGACTATGATAACTATGACAGTTTGGGAAATGTTAATAACTTAATCAAAATCGATAGCGTTGAATTAGCCGATATTTTTACCGAAGAATTTAATATCATGTGGGGTGATGGAGTTGGAGGTAAATTTGATAGTAAATTCGGTTTGCAAAAACCCCGAAGAGATTTTCAGGAAGTTATTTTTGGTAATAATAAGGTAACGGTAAATTTTTCTCCGGCTTCTCCTACAAAACTTTGGATTGACAGCAGTAACGGATTAATTGGTAAAACATTAAAATCAGCAGAAAAATCTATTGATTCCGCATTATTTGTATTTTCAGCCCAGCGTTTGAGCAATATTCTTGAAACAAGTCATCAAAAAAAGGTCAAAATCAGAACTTTATTAGAACCAGATTTCGCTTACCGTTTCTACAGCGAAGGTTTGGATATGACTGGTGTTGCTTTAAGCAATAAATGTAAATACGAACTCAATAACCAACCTTGGTCAAATCCAATTCAAACTACAGGAATACCTTTATTAACCAGCGGAGACTTACTCCATCATAAATATTCAGTTATTGATAAAAAAATTGTCATTACAGGTTCTCACAACTGGACGGAAGCAGCAAATATTGGTAACGATGAAACGGTTTTGGTAATTGAAAATCCTAAAGTAGCTGCTCATTATGTAAGAGAGTTTGAAAGACTTTATAGTAATGCTGAATTTGGAATTCCTGGAAGAATTGAGAAGAAGGTTAAACAGGAAGAAAAGGAATGTGGAGAAATAAAAGCTCCTTCTAGGTTTGCAGAAAAAGTAATTGTTGATATAAACACAGCTACGGTGGAAGAATTGGTAACTCTTCCTGGGGTGGGAAAGAAGTTAGCAGAAAGTATTATTAAAGCACGTCGGGAGAAACATTTTGATTCTTTACAGGATTTGGACAGAGTTAAAGGGATTGGGAAAAAGATGTTGGTGAAGTTGGAGGGGAGGGTGAGTTTTTAAACAATATGCATGATTAGTCAATAAATAAAATTTTTCTGCACCTACATACATATAACGTTCCATCAATAACTTAAAATCTCAAAATGATTAACATCGTAGAACAATATCCAAGTGAGTTACAGAATTTATATTTTTACTGCTTTTTAGAATAAAACAAAGCTATTTTATATACTGATTATCCTTTTTTTAAACTGAGATTCAAAATTATATCAGTATAATTTTTAGCTCAAGATAGAGTAAAAATTAAACAGTTATCAATCATAACACTCGAAGTGCGGAATGTAGAATTTAACTTTCTAGTTTAATTGTTCAAGTTATTTTTACATGATTATTTAATCATCTGTCGTTTAATATAAGAACTTTGCTAAAAAAGCATAAAATCCCAGCTATGCAACTTAGTGACAAATTAATTGACTAATCGATTTACTGCCTATTATTATATTTACGGAGGATAAAAATATGATTGATTGGACGACTAAGATTAGACCCAGAAAACCGATTATCTATTGCGTTAACGGGACAAAAATACAACCAATCAAAATAACAAAATAATTTTTATCAACACAACCTCAAATTCACTGTTTAAGTCATCTTATTAAATTGTTGACTGAATTTTGTTCGGAAATAGTTGAAAAAACATCAAGTAGTTACAAATGAATAATGATATCTGAATAAAAAACCTCGTAAATAACCCTTAATCTCTCAGATTTTCTAACTAAACAGAATCAAAAATTGAAAATAATGAATAAGAAATTACCTATTTTATTGGCTTTAATCTCAGCAGCCTTATTTGGTTCGGCAACTCCTGCTAGTAAAGTATTGCTAAACTCTTTTGCTCCGATTCAGTTAGCTGGATTACTTTATTTAGGAGCTGCAATAGGAGTTATGCCTCTAATAATTAAAAATAAAGAAATTAAACTTCCTACACATTTATCAAATAGGAATCGTTTTTATCTTTTTGGGGCTATTGTTTGTGGTGGTATTATCGCTCCAATATTTCTTTTATTAGGACTGCAATTTGCTTCTGCTTCTTCTGTCTCTCTATGGTTAAATTTAGAATTAGTGGCTACAGCAATCTTGGGCTATTGTTTTTTTAAAGACCATTTAGGACGTATTGGTTGGATAGGTGTAGCTGGGTGTATTACTGCTGCAATTTTACTATCTGCTGGTGAGGGAGTAGCAGGAATAGAAGCGGGATTGTTGGTAACTATTGCCTGTATTGCTTGGGGTCTAGATAATCATTTAACAGCACTAATTGATGGCATAAGTCCAGCACAAAGTACGTTCTATAAAGGAACAGTCGCAGGAAGTATAAATCTCTTATTAGGCATATTAATTCAACCATCTACTACTTCTTTTGAAAATATTGCCATCGCATTAATTATAGGAATGCTAGCTTATGGAATTAGTATCGTTCTTTATATCACTTCAGCACAGAGCTTAGGTGCAACACGCTCTCAGATGCTTTTTTCCTCAGCCCCTTTGTTTGGAATTCTATTTTCAGCTTTGATTTTAGGAGAAAAAATTATTCTGTTTCAACAAATAGCATTGTTTCTGAAAATAGCTTCTTTATTCGCTTTATTTCAAGACCAACATAGCCACAAACACAAGCATATCGCTATTGCCCACCAACACTTTCATAATCATAACGAAAAGCATCATACTCATGAACATCTAGAGATTTCAAATTCACCAATCCATTCCCATTGGCACGAACACAAAGTTATGTCACATAGTCACTTTCATTTGCCGGATATTCATCATCGCCATGAACATAAGTAAACTAACTCTACCGTCTCAGTGTTAGGTTGGGTTAGACGCATAAAAATATTGATTTTTAACCAATTGATTAGCATTGCGTCGTAGCCCAACACTAGTATTTTGATTTTATATCCAATTACCCAACGTATATTTTTAAATGAAGCGAGTTGTTTCCTTTGGTGTTTAATATTTCTTTTGATTTGAGCTATTTCGTTGAGTTTTTTAGATTATGTTGGGTTATGTTCCTCAACCCAACCTATTAACTGAGGGAAGCGCGGAGGTGCGCGGAGTTTTTTCATGTCATTGCGTTAGCGTTCACGAAGTGAGTCGTTAGGCTAAGCGTGTCCGATAGTACATACGAAGCGAAGCATTCAGCGAAGCTGTGGATCATCGCAGCACTTTAGGATTGCGTCGCTTCATTTTATTTCGCTCGCAATGACGTTTATTTGTGTTCTTGAATTCTTAACCACACTACTTGACGAATATTATCCCAATCTTGTTTGGTTAATGATGTTGGAATTCCAGAATTTAATCCTTCTAGCAAAAAAATCTCTAGACGTTTGCGATCGCAAAAATCTTTAGCTTCCATAGAGGTAAATTATTGTAAATGTATGTTGACTTATTTTTTATATTGCTAGCTAATATTTTTTGTTTTATCTAAAAATCAAATTAGCATGAGAAAGCCCTAACAGATTGTACAGTTTTTTTTATTGCTTTTTTTG
>JBCBHT010000200.1:0-13510 GCA_038525335.1 Cyanobacteria bacterium J06621_15
CTGTAGGTATACTATTAATTCTCGGACTACAAACACGTAAAGCTTTAATAGCTAATTTTCTGTTAATGATGACTCTAATGTTTGGAGTTTGTCTATTACAGAAATGGGATGTAGCAGGTTCGCAATTGATTTACAATATCGTCCTATTTATTTTGCTTGCTGGTTGTAGCTTCAATTTGATTTCTGTTGATAATTGGTTAAGTAGGAGAAAAAGTTAAGAGTTAGGAGTTATAGCAATTCTGTATGAGGCTGCGCTAAATCACCACAGCCTAGAAGGCTGGGGCTACCGAAACAAAGCCAACCTGCGTTGGCTAAATTTGGCGCATCTTTATAAAGAAATAGTATTAGAAATTAGGAGTTAAGAGTTAGGAGTAACTGTTAATTGATAATTGATAACTGATAACTGATAACTGATAACTGTTCACAGAAAGATATGGTAATTGATTTCAATTCTCAAGATACTAAATCACCAATTACTCTTTCTCCAATTATTTCTAGTGTTGATAAAGGATGGAATAATATTGGTGTGGGATATTATTCTTTACCTGCGAATGAAACTCCTGAAATTAGTTTTTTACAGCATGTGATAGCAGTTCATGTTGATAAATACCCGATTAAAGGAGAAAGTTAATCTGTATTCTATCCAAGCGAAAACCGCTATAATTTACAATTTTTGATTATAATTACCAAGATTTTCTCAAATAAAGCTTTGTATTCTAATTTTGTTCTTATTCAAACAAGCAATTAGACAAACCAGATGAATACAAAACAAACACATCAAACCTTACTTCTGATACTGTTAATTTTTAATATAGTAATTACAATTTTTCACTATACGGATAATTTTATCAACTTTTCCAACTACCCAGCCCCCGAATGGATGACTCCTCAAAGCGTTTATCAATCTTGGATTATACTTACAGGTATTGGAATAACTGGCTTTATTTTCTATTGCAAAAATAATTTATGGTTCGCTTATATCTGTCTAAGCATTTATTCATTAACTGGTATATTAAGTCCGGGACATTACTTTTTCCCTAGAACCAAAGCTTTTTCGTTTAAAATGCATACTTTTATCTGGTTAGATTTTATTGCAGGTATTTTGATACTTAGTTTTATAATCTGGTCGGGGTTATTTATTAAAGAGTGGACAGAAAGAGTAAACAATTAAAATCGGTAATTAGCATTACTTATGTGGGTAGAATTAGCTATCGGAATCACTCTTGCTGGATTAACTATTTTAGTGATTCAAACTCAACCCCCAGAAATCCATCAAAAAATTTATGCACTTGCTTTAATAATTGCTGCTTCAATTTATGTTGGTTTTTCTTTATTGAGTCAAAATACCACATGGATATTTACAGAGACTTTAGGGGTAATTGTATTCAGCTTAATTTCGTTTCTGGGATTAAAATTTTCACCTTGGTTTCTAGCGATGGGATGGCTAATTCATCCAGCTTGGGATTTATTTATTGATAATCACAACTCAACTATATTTGTTCCTCATTGGTATCCAATAGTTTGTATTGGTTATGACATTGCAATTGCTTGGTATCTTGTTTGGAAATGTATCAAACTACAAGCAAACAATTGCTTTACCGATTAATTTCCGGATTTACTATACAAGTATAATTAGAATAAAAATCTGGTTTTATTATCTAGAATAGTATTATTTGTACTTTATTATCAAAAAAGCTCCAAGTATTATTAGTGTAAATTAACACTTTATTAGGATACATGAAATTAGTACCGAAAGTGTTGCTAACTACACTTGTAGCTTCAATTTTTGGGATGGTTGGGTTCAGTCAAATACTATTATCTGAAGATAAAATTTTCTCAGATTCATCTCTGTTAATCGAAAAAGTAACCTTTGACGATTCGATAACACTTTTGTTACCACAAGTAATTGTAGAACTAAAAAAAGGAAAGCCAAAATATGGATGGCTTACTCAATTTAATTCTCCAAAGAAAGAACTTCAAATTACTTGGAACGGTAATTATCAAAAGATAAATTTCAAGGATATAAAAAAGTTGAAATTTGTCATTGGTAAAGCACCATTTTCTTCTCCCGACATTCTAGCAAGAAATGAAAAAGAACTGTCTGAGGTAAAACAGGAAACTTGGGTAAATGTCCCTACCAAAGATTTTCAGTTACAAAAAGATAGAACAGATAAAGCTACAGTAAAACTAACCAACTCTATACTTTCTAATTCTCAGCAGTTTGTATTTGGTAGCAGCTATGTAATAGAAGCTATAGAGTTTGATGAGTCTTTACAAAAAATGAAAATGAAAGTATTCCTACATATATAAGTAAATAAATAACTGAATAGTTACAGATGTTATTTAACCTAGTTTTTATCAAAAAGCTGGGTCTTTAATTTTTTAATTTTAGTTACTTAAATTGCAATATACTAAATGTTGATAAATTAATTTTATTTCTTATCTTTATCAACTTGTTATACCTTAATTCAAAAAAAATTGAAGTATTATGAATATAAAATAACACTTAGGTTAGATACATGAAAGTATTATCTAAAGTGTTGCTAATTACACTATTAGCTACAATTTTCGGGCTGTCTGGATGCAACAAGAGTAAAGTGTCCGAAGTCAAATCGTCTGCTATTCCATTACCAGCGATAAAACCATCTGCTGTTGACAAATCTGTTACGGTTATTTTCCCGCAAAAAGCAAATGTCAAGTTGGTTAGAGGGGAATCAAAAATAGGGTGGGTGAACGTAAATCTACAAACTAAACAGATTGAAGTCAGCTTGAACAATGATTCCAAAAAAATTGATTTTAGCCGAATTAAAAAGGTTAATTTTGATTTAAATCGAGCAACTTTCAGTGATAGTGATATTGTAATTCAGGGTGAAGAATCGTCAGATTATGTACGGAATTATTTAGAAAATATTTCTGTCAGCGATTTGAAGTCACAAGAAACGGGTGAAGTTACCGTAAAACTGAATAATTCTGCATCGAATCAAAGTTCTGTTGTCCGAGACGGTATTTATGTAGTCGAAGAAATACTATTTGATGAGTCTTCACAGAAGATGACTTTGAAAGTATTGTGTTGTACCGCTATCGGATGATGTTGATTTAGTTAATTGTGTTAACTAAATAATAATCTAGAGACGTAGCACTGCTACGTCTCATTTATTAGTTCGTAGCCAAGAATAAATGTTTTAACTACAAAGCTTTTGATTTAACTAATTATTCCATCCCCTGTCTTGGAAATTTGCTCTTGGAGAGAAGTTGGGGGGAAGATATTCTTCCCCCAAACTAAGCCGCACCTCCGGTGAACGGGGGGAAACCCCCAAGACCGCAATTTCCGCAATCCCCAACTACCAATTACCAATCCCGAATTATTAACACCTTTGCATCTTGCTCAAATGCACAACAATCTCATCAATTGCACTTCTGACAGTTCTAATCGGTTGTTCCGTTTGATTCACCATAATGCTAAATGCTACCGGCCCATAACTAGGTGCGTTGACATATCCAGCAAGAGTAATCACACCAGTCATTGTTCCGGTTTTTGCTTGTACTAAACCTTCGGGAGCCATATCTTTAAAACGATACTTCAAAGTACCATTTTTCCCGGCAACTGGTAGAGAAGCGCGAAAAACCGAAGCATAGCGAGATTTTGCCATTCCTTGCAATGTCTGCACCAATGCTTGAGGACTTATTAAATCTTTGCGAGATAAACCCGAACCATCAACTAATCTATAAGTACTGGGGTCAACTCCAATTTGTGATAAAGTTGATTTCATTACTTTTAAACCCGCATCAACCGTTGTTTCGTTTCTTTCTAACGGTTTTTTAGTTGCTAATGCTTTTAATAAAGCTTCTGCATATACGTTATTACTATTAACATTGGTTTCTGTAATCAATTCAGATATTGGTGGAGACTGGACTGCTGCTAACTCCCTTCCGGTAGTTTTAGTTGTTCCTCGATATGCTCCAGCAACAGAAATTCCTTGTTTTCCTAAACTTTGACGAAAATGTGTCAAGAAATTTTGGATGGGATTAAATACAGCAATAGCAGTTACATCGGGACGAGAACCTTCAGCAAGTCGTCCTGTTAAATATAAGGTTTGTCCTTTTAAATCCCGCTTAACTTCTATATATTTCTTTGTTCCTTTAGGTGCTGTTACCGTTTGGTTAACAACTTTCCATCCGGATGCATCTAAAGGATTATCCCATTTTAATAATAAACGTCTGCCAACTCTTTGCGGAAATAACCTAATTACAGCAGCATTTTCATTTAACATTAAACCGTTAACTGGTGCGCCATAATAAAACTGTATATCTTCCCACATCCAGCTTGGTTCAATAGCTTCACCTTTAAAGTAAGCATCATTAGCTATTAGTTTATTGATTCGACGAACACCTCTTTGTCGTAGCTGTTTTGCTAAGACTTCAAGCTGTTCGTTTTTTAAACTTGGGTCTCCTCTACCTACTACCTGAACTACACCATTACCGCTTCCGTATACAGAAGTACGAATACGATAATTAGGGCTAAGTGCTTGTAAAGCTGCTGCAGTTGTCATCAACTTAGTGACAGATGCAGGGGTAAAGTATTTCTTTGCATTGCGACTATAAAGCGTTCTTGGTGAACCAAGATTTTGGACTAAAACACCCCAATGAGTTCTGTTGAATTGAGCGCGATTTGTTATAGCATCTACCGCAGAATTTAACTGAGAAGCGCAAAATCTTGAAGCTGAAGTTGGGGGATTATTTCTAGGATTAACGGGAATATTTCTGGGAGTTGTAGGAATATTTCTAGGACGTGTAGGTATAGTTCTACTAGGAACCCTATCGGTATTTCTGGGAGTTGTTGGTATTACAACTCCTCCATTTGTCTGTGCTGTTGCTGCTTGCTGATTGATACCAATTTGAACGCCGAAGAATAATAATAGTAAGCTTAGGGAAGACTTTTTAGACATTCGATATTGGGTAATTCGTTGTATTTTATGTGTACTTTATGAGTGCTTTAGCGTTACCGAGGTTCCGCGAATGTTGTCATTAAAACACGAATATGTTAATTCGGTTAAATTAATTAAATTATTTTTGGACAGAGAAAGTAGTATTCAACACTAAGGTTCGTAGTTGCGCTTGAGCGCCAACATTGTAAAGCGTTTACAGACAACTACAAACCTTAGTTATGCTCCGCAAAACACATTTTAGAATTTAAAATATTTGTAATTACAGCACTTTACAAGTACATGAGGTGCAAACATTAATGATTAAACTCTTGTGGTACGTGCATCCTGCTCATTTATGACGTACCTCACCAAGATGAAATATGCTGTAGCTAAATTATTGATATTAATGCTTCAATTTGATAAAACTATGCAATCTAGATTAGAACATTAAACAATACCAAAATACATAATTACTAAACCTTGAAACTTTGACCTTCACTACTTAAAAACAAAAATATTTTATTTAATCGATTTAGCAAATCACTTAGCAAATTATTTATAAAGTTATTTTTATTTCTATCCGGATAGTGCTGAATATAAGACAGCATAGATTTTCATGCATTTAATTAAGAAAATGTAGGATGGACAATGGGCATCCTACATAAACATTGCGTCCCTCTAGTTGTTATAAAATTCATGTTTTAATGATATAACTCCGGATAGAACTTATGATTTTTTTGAATATTGCGAATAAATATACGGTTGACACTTGGCAATAATAATATGCAATCAATAAAAAATTGCTATGTCTAATGTCACACAAAATCTAAATTAATGGCGTTGTTGATTAAAAGTACGAATAGCCCCCAACCCCCAATTCTGGGGGAGAAATATAATTTGAAGTCCCCCAATTTTGGGGGATTTTGGGGGCTATTGTTAGATAGTAAAATGAATTCATACCTCAATTCAGCAACGCCAGATTAATTGATAACTTGCATCATCCTCAAAAACTTCAAAAAACCCAGTTTCTAGTGGTTGAAGCACAATTCTCCCCCTATAAAATTGCGAAGAAACCGGGTTTTTGAAACTGATACAAGATTTCTCGATTCACAAAAAGGTCTCTTCAGTTATGAGCCTTTTTTTGTCCATTCAATCTGTTAAGTAATCGGACAAAAATATTTGTGTCATTGCGACCAAAGGGAAGCAATCCCAAAGTCTTGCGGTTGTCTAAGTACTTAAGTCCCTCAAATTATTTTTAGGGTTTCAATCTTTTAGGGATATAAGAGCGTGAAAACCAGTATCTACCTAGTCTGAAATTCTGTCTTGGAAAAGACATATGTAAATGCGGACCTGTGGATCTAGCGCAACGATTTCGAGGTGTATTACGGGCTATAGTTCCTATCACCTGACCCCTTCTATATCTTTTACCCACATACACGCTTCTCGATTTTACGTGAACTAGGCTATACCTGTTACCATCTGAAGCTTGTAAACGAATTGCTAGATGATTTCGACCCGCGTTACAGAATGACAAGACTCTACTTGCAATAGGGGCTACTACCGGTGTTCCAGCAGGTAATCCAAAATCGACACTCTTATACCTACCCCAGCTATCAGAATGCCAGCGCTGAGTTACTACTGCAGTCGCTCCAAGCCAAGGTATTCTCCAACCAGACCTTCTAGTGTGATGAGCTATTTTAATCGTCTTTGATGTTGGATTTTTCTTCTTCGGGCGGATAGTATGTTCAGATTTTACTACCTTGGTTTGAACGTTTTTCTTGACACCTAATGGTGAAGTTCCAGTACTTTTTAATGTCGGAGTCAAAGCTTTGACTGAAAAAACACTAAGAGGTAACGCAATTAAAGCTGAAACGAATAATTTAGATTTTAGAAGCACCACAGAATTCCTATGAAAAAACAATCAAATTTTGCCTGACAGGCAATGAAAACAAGAAAAATGTCTTAGTCTCAAAAAGTAATACTATATTCAATCAATTACATTTTTGCTGTTGTTTTAATCGCTTGATAAACATTTATTCAGAAGCTATCCTCAAAAAATCAACACAAAAGTAATAATATTTACAATGACTTTTGTATCGTTTTATTCTTTCATGCATTTGCTAACAAATCTGTTTCAGTACATTAAATAGGTTAATCAAAAAACTGACATAAAAGCAACCCGACATTATTTTTGTAAATTTATTAAATGTCGGGTTTATTTCTGATTGAATCAATGATATTTTTAAACATAAAGTTTTGTGTCTACCGTACTACTTGATAGTATGAAACATTGTTATTCATATCAGGGGCTGGATATTAACTGCTTACTTGATGAACTAACTAATCTAGAACCAGACGATTTAGCTGATGATAGTTCTGAACTTGACGCTAAGTTTGTACTCGATGAACTGATTAATTTACACCATTACAACTTGGCTGAGAAAAAATCAGGGCTTGATATTAGCCGCTTACTTCATACACTCCAAGAAATCAAAAGGGAGTGTGAGTTAAAACCAGATTGTAGATTGACAAACTTTGAAAAGCGTTATTTATGTTTATCTCTTCGTGGGTATTCAGGTCGTGAAGTAGCTTTTATATACGATGAGAATAGAATTCCGAGAAAAGAAGAACTGGTTCAGTACAAAGAGAGATTAGATGCTAGGATTAGAAACTTACAAAAAGAAGCAGCGAAAGGATTAAATAAATATTTGAAATTTTTGTTAGGTTTAGATGAAAACGTTAACAAACCGCGTACTAGCGAACTAATCAAGTTTTTAAAAGAAAAAGGATATGGAATAAAAAACGATATAGAGAAAGAAACCATATCAACTTTGTTTGTTAAAGGAGAAATAACCGCAGAAGAAATTACAAATATTCTCAAAAAATCAAAGCCTCATTTAGTATTAGAAGTTAAAGATTCGTTATCCACTAAATGAATAATATATTTATGTTTCACAATGTATATTGTAGGTAAAGCCACTGTGAATGAATTTGATAATGAGAAAATGTTTACAGTAAAATGCTCGCGAGGAGATTTTGAGCATTTGCAAGAATTATTTGAATCGGGAGAATTGAACAAAAGGTTAGGTGTAGAAGTGATTGATATGGGTATTACTTCCACCGAATTTTCTACAGAATCAATAATACTAAGTCAATGGCTTAAAGGAATTGTTCAACCTAGTTGGCAAGTTATTCACAGCAATATAGCAGGTTCAAATCTTGCTTTAGTTACACAGAGTCAGTTAAATATTCAGACTAAGTATCGTAGTATTAGCTGTAAAAGGTATTATAAATCAGAAAATTATATAGATGGCAATTCCATAGAGCTTATTGTAAAAATTAAGCTTAATAGTCAAGGAGAAATTAATATTAAGATAATAGCAAAGCCTTGTAGACATCAGACATTTCTTCCTCAAGGTTTAAAACTTATACTGTTAGTAGATTCCGATGTACTAGCTGAAGTTGAAGCTAAGAGCGCCGATAAGATTATACATTATGGATTGACCGGAGATATAGGAGATAATTTTAGCGTCAAACTAGCATTGGGTGATATCAGTAGAAGAGAGGACTTTGTAATTTAAAATTAACCTTATATAATTTTTCAGTTAAAAAGCATTAGAAACCAGGCTTTTTGAAAAAACCGGGTTTCTAAATTTATACAAATGATTTAAGAGTGCTATTGTACAGTTTATCAAGAAAGTTTTGATTTCTGAAAGCATTATTTGAGTCAAACAAAACTAACGAATTCTCCAGTTGACTTCTCTAGCTCCTCTTGGTGACAAACAAATTACATTACCGTAGCGTTCTCGACAAACACCATAATTAGAATAACGTGGTCTGCTCCATTTCTTCCAAGTAAAAAGCGGTGAGTCATCAGGTTCTAGTTTAGGAGAATCAGCTTTTTTTGCTGTTGGTTTTTTAGCTTCTTGTTGGGAAGTATTTTTCTTATTTGCAGATTCAGTCTTAGCTTTAGATACAGGTTTATTAGAATTAGCGTAAGCAGGAGTAGCTAGATAAATATGTCCGAAAAATATTCCAACACTTGCAATAAGTGGAAGGATATAAGTCTTAGATTGATTCATTTTTTATTCGTGAGTAGTTGAAGTTTTATGTAAAAAAGGTTTATTTTTATTTGAAAACGCGAAATAGGGTTATTGCTCTAAATAGAATATAAGCTCATAACTTTACCTCGGACATCAGAAATAGCTCTTATTTTTATCTAACCGTATACTTAGGGGTTTTAAGTTAAGCTGAGTTTGAATAGCTGTTAATACTTAAGTAACTTCGTATGATTTTTTATTTACTTAAATATTAAATTATTGACTATATCAAAAGTTTTAAAATTGGAAACTACTGTAGCAGCAATATATTTTTAAAGAAGCAATATTGCATTTTGCTTTTCTAAGAGAATATTTGATGAAGTTTATTTTGAAACCTGATGCTTGTTACTTAAGTGAGATACATCAATTAGTCGTAAACATTCTTACTAGCTATACCCAAGTAAGATAGAATTATTTAACAAAAATAACTGAAATTTGTAATTCAAAGATTAAAGCTTGGGAATAATTACTTCGTAGGTTGGGTTAAGCCAAGCGCAACCCAACAACCGAGTTGGGTTTCATGACCTTCAACCCAACCTACGAAGAGTTTTATCAAGTCATCATATTTATTGTGGTGAAGTAATAGTTAATTAGATTTCACTCGTTTATATCAGAATGAAATCTAATAATTGTTAATTGTTAATTGTTAACTGCAACAGGACTTAAATTCTTAGTAACATCGCTGTTAAGTTCCCAATATTTATAAGCAGCATAAGCGAAAGTGACAACCCCAGTAATAATTGCAGATTCATCTACTTCAAATTTAGGATGATGCAGTGGATGATTTACTTCTCTATCTTTGAATCCTACACCCAAACGGAACATTGAACCGGGTGCTTTTTCTAAATACATCGAAAAATCTTCTCCACCCAAAGAAGGTTCGGGTAAAATTTCAACTCGGTCACTACCCCATGCTTCTTCTGCTGCTGAATGTATTATCTGAGTAAGCGCTAAATCGTTTTGCACACTGGGTACACCTAAACGATAATCAACTTTGTATTTTGCACCGTAGGTATGGCAAACATTTTTGACAATATTTTCAATCCAGCTTGGTAATTCCGCACGCATTTCTCGGTGTAACGAGCGTACCGTTCCCTGTAAACGGACAGAATCAGCTATCACATTTGGCGCTCTACCACCGCTAATTTTTCCTATACTTAATACTACCGGATGTAATGGGTTTTGCGTGCGGCTAATTGCTTGTTGTAGGGTAGTAATTACCTGTGCGGCTATCCAAATAGCATCAATTGCTTTATGGGGACGCGCTCCATGTCCCGATTCACCGGTAATTATAATTTCTAAATCGTCTGCTGCTGCGGTTAACGCACCATATCGAACACCGATAGAACCAGCAGCGATAGAAGGAAAAACGTGAATTCCTAAAATACTATCCACATTATCCATCGCTCCATCTGCAACCATCCAGCTAGCACCTTGAGCAATTTCTTCTGCTGGCTGAAAAATAAACCGTATTTTCCCCGGTAACTCTTGTGACAGCTTAGACAAAATCATCGCCGTTCCCAAACCCACGGTGGTGTGGACATCATGACCGCAAGCGTGCATAATTCCTTGATTGCGTGAAGCATAATCTAAAGATGCTAATTCCTGAATCGGTAAAGCATCCATATCAGTACGAATCCCTAAAATCCGTTTATCATCACCATTACCTTCAAGTTCTCCAATCACCCCGGTTTTACCAACATTTTCCTTTACGTGAATACCATTAGAAGATAAAACCCCAGCAACAAAAGCAGCCGTTTGGAACTCCTCACCACTAAGTTCTGGGTGAGAGTGAATGTGCCGACGAACTTCAATTAAACGCGGTGCTAATTCAGCTGCTATATCTTTAATACGAGAAAGCATTAATTAATTCTTCTACTTCTACAAGCTTTTTACCCATAATAAAAAAGTGTAGCGCTTATTACCGTTCAAATTATACAATTCGATGGGGATTGGGAATTGGGCATGGGGGATTGGGGATTGGTAATTGATAATTGATAATTGATAACTGTTCACTCTCTTAGAAATTTGCACTCTGCAAGAAAGCTCCGCTTACATGGGGAAACCCCCAAGACCGCAATTTCCGCTGTTGACCGATAACTGTATTATGATGTAGTATACAAATATCAACTCTTGGAATTAACGGTAACGGGTTATGTAGTTCTTCAAATTATTCAAGTTAAATATTTTGCGCGAATGTTTCCTTTTTGGACGCTTCTGTTTTCATTCGTTGCAAACTTTGAATTTGATTTTAATTTTGATTGAACTTATCCAGAGTGAAAAGTAATGAAACAAATACATAAATATCCGCGTACCCATCATATTCGGGGTTCGCGACTGCAACCTGGGGATGAAGATTTAAATGACATTCCTTTTGCAGAAATCAAAAATCGCTATGTAGTGGTTGAGGAAAAAGTAGACGGTGCGAATGCTGCTATTAGCTTTAGTGCTGACGGACGAATTCAACTGCAAAGTCGAGGACATTATTTAACAGGTGGACCGCGAGAAAAGCACTTTAATTTATTTAAGCAGTGGGCTAATACTCATGCTGCTAGTTTTTGGGAAGTATTAGGTAGTCGTTACGTTCTTTATGGAGAATGGCTATATGCAAAACATACAGTTTTTTACGACGCTTTACCTCATTATTTCTTAGAATTTGATGTCCTTGACTTAGATAAGCAAGTATTTTTGAGTACGACAAAAAGACAAGAATTACTAACAGAATTACCCTTAGTTTCCGTACCCATTCTATTTGCTGGTGAAATTAAATCCTATGAACAATTAACTAGTTTATTAGGAAAATCGCACTATCAAACCTCAGAATACTTGCAAAATTTTGAACAAATTTGTTTGGAGAAAGGATTGGATATCCAACGTTCCCTGCAACAAACAGACCAAAGTTCTGTAATCGAAGGTTTGTACATCAAAGTTGAATCAAACAATGTCGTCGAAGAACGTTATAAATATGTTCGTTCCAGTTTTTTAACCACCATTCAACAATCAGATGGACATTGGCTTAACCGTCCGATAATTCCCAATCAATTGCGCGATGGTGCTGATTTATTCAGTGAACAGTTATCAGTGAACAGTGAACAGTAAACAGTTTTTCACTCGTTGACCCGCAAGGGTGCGGTTAAGGGTAGGGTGTGGATCATCAGTCTTTAATTCCTAACTCCTCACTCCTAACTACTAACCACTAACCACTAACCACTAACCATTACTATGTTGATTTTTCCTTATTGCCCAAATAAGGGTGATTTTGCCATAAATTGGCGTAAATTAGAAGATAAATTTGAGTGGTTGCGGGTGCTTGCTGATTGTCCCCAAGATGCACGTTACCACGCAGAAGGTGATGTTCTAACTCATACAAAATTGGTGTGTGAAGCTTTAATTGCATTACCTGAATGGGAAGCTTTAAATGAAACACAGCGTTCTGTGCTGTTTGCTGCTGCTTTGTTACACGATGTCGCGAAACCTAATGCTACCAAAATAGAAGAATCCGGTGCGATTAGTTCTAAAGGACACGTGTTACAAGGTGCGAAAATGGCTCGGGAAATTCTCTGGGATTTGAATGTACCTTTTCAACAACGAGAAGAAATTGTTGCTTTGGTGAAATACGGGAGTTTACCTTTGTGGTTTTGGGATAAATCAAATCCGGAGCAAGCTGTTATTAAAGCGAGCCAAATTATCCGTTGCGATATGTTAGCGATGCTTGCAGAAGCAGACGTGAGAGGACGTTATTGCGACGACCAAAAGCAATTATTTGAACGGATTGATTTTTTTAAAGAATTTTGTCGAGAAAACAATTGTTTTACTCAACCACGTATTTTTCCATCAGACCATAGTCGATTTATTTATTTTCAGAAAGAAGATAGAAATCCCGATTATCACGCTTATGACGATACTCGTTTTCAAGTAGTAATGATGTGTGGATTACCTGGTTCGGGTAAAGATACCTGGATTAAAGAAAATATTCCCGATTATAAAGAAATTTCTCTCGATAAATTACGAAGCGAGATGGGAATTAAACATGGAGGTAATCAAGGTGAAGTTGCTAATGCAGCGAAATATTTGGCTAAGGAATATATGCGAGCGGGAGAATCTTTTGTTTGGAATGCAACTAATTTGAACAAGCAACTACGCGGAATGCTAATTAGTTTATTTACAGCTTATCAAGCAGAGATTCGCATTGTTTATTTAGAAGCACCTTGGCTGGAATTATTGCGGAGAAACAAAAATAGAACAGATAAAGTACCAGATAAAGTTCTTTATCGCATGAGAAATCGTTTGGAAATTCCAACGGTTATTGAAGCACATCGTGTGGATTTGATTGCGAATTGAGAGAGTGAAAAGTCTTTGTAGGGTGCGTTATGACTTTAGTCTAACGCACCAGAACGCTAACAGCTATCAACTATAGGATTACTATTTGATTTTTGTTAGCGGAGCGTGTCCGAAGGACATAACATACGTAGGGTGTGTTGTCGC
>JBCBHT010000201.1:0-13466 GCA_038525335.1 Cyanobacteria bacterium J06621_15
CGAGCTTCATCACCCATAATATCGGGGTCGCTGGGATGAGAATTGAAGGGGTCATCAGCAACTACGGAAACTTCTGGGAGTAAGTCAGCTAGCGCTCGGATAGTGGTTGATTTACCAGTTCCACGGTCTCCCATTATCATTACACCGCCAACTTTGGGGTCAATCACATTTAAAATAAGGGCAAGCTTCATTTCTTCCTGACCCACTATGGCGGTAAAAGGAAATACTACACGCCGCGCACTAGCAGTTTTTTGATTAGTAGGACTCACCTATAAATTTTCCTTTATATATTTTCTCTTATCACCGTTTTAATTGTGCCATATGAGGGGATTGGGGGATAGGGGGTATCAGTGAACAGTGAACAGTTAACAGTTACCAATTACCAATTACCAATTACCAATTACCAATCCCGAATTTGTAGTCTACTAGTAAGTTTATTTTTAAAAGTGTATTTAATCACTTAACACTTGCTTTAACAGGACTATACCATTGTTAAATAGTAGTTATTTAATACCTTGTAAGTAAGTATTGTTTCTCATATTTTATTTTTTAGCTGTTAACTCGTTCCAAGTCTCTGGCTTGGAATGCTGTTCTTAAAGGCTCTGCCTTTTATACTCACGTATACATGCTTGTCTAGAGTCAAAGGAGTTTCTATTTAATTCAAAATTCATCGGTAGATTGAGAGGATATTACAACACGCGGTTTTAAGGGTATGACGATAAATTTACGAAAGTTTTTTCAAGCCACGAATCCTAGCAAAACTTTGGTTATCGAGAATGCTGAGGATGAAAAATATTACATTGATTTCTCTTCGGTTAGGGGTGGGAAAATTATTCAAGAGTTACGAGATAATATTACTTTTTTCTCACCGGAAGAGCCTACTTGTGTTTTGTTTACGGGACATATCGGATGCGGTAAATCTACTGAATTGTTACGGTTGAAGGCTGAGTTGGAGGGAGAAGGTTTTTATGTGGTGTATTTTGAATCTAGTGAAGATATGGAAATGGCTGATGTTGATATCGGTGATTTTCTGTTAAGTGTTGCTCGTCGAGTTAGTCAGAGTCTGGACTATATGAGTTTGGATGAACCCAGTCTGTTAAAAGAATTGTTACAGGGTGCTTGGCGGGTTTTAAATGCTGAGATTGTGGGAATGAAGGCTAAACTTCCGGGTGTGGGAGATGTCGGAATTAGTTCGGATAAGGATAAGTTTTCTCTGGCTTTTGGGATTGGAGAAATTACTGCTAAGACTAAGGATGATGCTACTTTAAGAGGCAGACTTAATCAGTATTTGGGTCCTCAAAAAACTAAATTGTTAGAGGCTATTAATTCTGAATTACTCGAACCTGCTGTAGAAAATTTGAAGCAACAGGGTAAGAAAGGATTGGTGGTAATAGTAGATAATCTCGATAGGGTAGATTCTCGCGCAAAGTCTTGGGGTAGACCGCAACAAGAGTATCTATTTATCGACCAGAGCGAGTATTTAACGAAGTTACAGTGTCATGTTGTTTACACAATGCCTTTGGCGCTAAAGTTCTCCAATGATTATGGAAATCTGACTCAACGATTTCCAGAAGACCCAAAAGTGTTACCAATGGTGTCAGTAAAATTACCAAACGGCAGTATTTCTGAACCAGGAATGGTGTTGTTGCGACAAATGGTTTTAGCTAGAGCTTTTCCAGATTTGAATCCTCAAGAGCGTTTGAAAAAGATTACTGAAGTTTTCGACGACTTAAAAAGTCTGGATAGGTTATGTCAAGTGAGTGGGGGACATGTCCGGGATTTGCTTCGGTTGTTGAATAATTGGATTCAAAAGGAAAGAAAACTACCTTTATCTCGCAATACTTTAGAAGCTTTGATTCGCTACCGTCGTAATGAAATGACTATGCAAATTTCCGATGATGAATGGGAATTATTGCGTCAAGTTAAGAAACGGAAGAAGGTGAGAGGAGATTTGGAGTATCAAGCATTAGTTCACAGTCGTTTAGTGTTTGAATATCGCGATGCTGGTGGAGAATCTTGGTTTGATATCAATCCGATTTTGGACGGGTCTAGTGAGTTGGAAGAGTGAAGGGAGTTAGGAGTTAGGAGTGAGGAGTTAGGAGTTAGGAATTAGAAATTAGGTATTAGGAGTTAAAAGTTATGAGTGAAGAATTACAGAATAAGAATAATCAAGAGAATAGCGAAGTAAACAAAATAGATTTTTCTCCCCCCTCTTCCCTCTCTCCCCCTCTCCCCCTCTCCCCCTCTCCTCTTCCCATCCCTCCACCCTCAAACGAGGAAGGTTTAGAAGAACTTGCTTGGACTTTGGAAGCTTCGGTGGGTGAGTTTAAATTGATTTTGGCACGTTGTAATTATTTAAGGCTACGTTCGCGTTTGGTGAAACGGTTGCGACTGCTGACTGATATTGATGTCCGGATTGTTAATTTGAAGCGTGATGATAAAAGTCTTTACGGAATTATTGCTGAGGAGGTTAAGGATAATCCACCGGATGCTGTAATGGTTTTTTACTTAGAATCTGTGCAAAATTTGAAACAAATGTTGAGTGCTACCAATCAGGTGCGAGAGGAGTTTCGCAAGCGGTTTCACTTTCCGGTTGTGTTATGGATAACGGATGAAGTTTTGCCGCAATTGGTGCGCTCAGCAAGCGATTTCGAGAGTTGGGCTACTACTACAGAATTTGCGATCGCAACTAATGAGTTAACTACAACTCTAAAGGAAGACACCGATGCATTATTTGCCACATCTTTAGCTGCAGATGCTTATTGCTTGGGTTGGCAAATGGGGTATTTGCGTCGTCGAGAGGTTATTACTGCGTTCCAAGATTTACAAGGTAGGAGATATGAATTAGAACCTGTTCTAAAAGCTAGTGTAGAGTTTGTTTTAGGACAAGATGCTTATTTAACAAATCGCATGGAACAAGCTTTGAAATATTATTATCAAAGTTTGGCTTATTGGCAAAATTCAATCGATACCAATCAGTTATCTATCAAAAAACCAAAAATTTATTCTTCTCTTCCTCTCTCACCTGCTTCTCCTCTTCCTCTTTCTTCCCTTCTCCCGAATTCTAAATTTCGTATGGGAGTCATTTTATTTTATATTGGTTTATGTTATTTCCAGCAAGCTCAAAGATATCGTTTAAAATCTGTAGATTATTTACAAAAAGCCAAGAATAATTTTCAAAAAAGTATCGATATTTTTATTGAAGCAAATCATCCTAATTTAGTTGCTAAATTCATCAATCCTTTGGGTGAAGTTTTACAACGTTTAGAGGATTGGGACGAATTAAAAAAAATTGCCGAGCAGTCTTTAGACTTGCAGCAATTATATGGAAATCCCTTAAGAGTTGCACAAGCTTATGGTTTTTTAGCAGAAGTCGCATCTAGTCACAATCAATATGCTCAAAGCAAACAATATGCTTATCAAGCATTACATAATATTGCCAAAGCACCCTCAGCACAATTACAGCATCGTGCATTATATTTACTTTTATTAGCAATAGCAGAAAGATATCTCGACCAGAAACCGCGAGCGGTAAAACATCTACAAATGGCTCGCGATATTGGTTCCCAAGATAATCCACATCAATACATTCGGATTTTACAAGCTTTACAGGAAGTCTATTGGGAACAGTGTTTGTATCTAGAAGCATTTCGAGTTAAATTAGAACAGCGTTCAATCGAACAACAATATGGATTTCGAGCCTTTATCGGAGCCGGAATAATTCAACCCCAAAGACAAGCAAAATTAATAGTAGAAACTTTACATACAACCTCGATACAAGCAGCATCTGTACTGGAAACAGTAGCACCAGAAATGACCGCATCCGGTAGAGGAAAAGACGTAAAACAATTAGTAGAAAAAATTGCTCGTCCGGACTGTAAAATAATAGTTATTCATGGATATTCTGGTGTAGGAAAAAGTTCGTTGGTAGAAGCAGGATTAGTCCCAGCTTTAAAACACAGTTCTATTGGTTTGCAAGAGATAGTACCAATAAAAGTCAGAACTTATACTAATTGGGTATATGAAATAGGAAAACTATTAATTCAAGCTTTAAAATCTAAAGGTATTCAATTTGGGGTAGAAGGAGAATTGGGAAAGAAAGCTTACCAATTTCCATTTTCAAATCCTGAATCACCAGAAGATATTTTAGAGATATTGCGACAAAGCGAATGGCGAAACTTACGAATAGTCTTAATTTTTGACCAGTTTGAAGAATTCTTCTTTGTTTATGATTCAACACACCAAAGAAGACAGTTTTTTGAATTTATAGGAAAATGTTTAAATATCTTAAGCGTAAAAATTATATTATCCTTGAGAGAAGATTATTTGCATTATTTATTAGAATGCAATCGTCTACCAAGCATGAATATCATTAATAACGATATTCTCAGTAAAAACGTTCTTTATAAATTAGACAACTTTGCTTCATCAGATGCTAAATCATTAATTGAACGTTTGACAAAACATTCTAATTTTCATTTAGAAGCAAGTTTTATCGAGCGATTAGTGCAAGATTTATCTGCAAAATACGGGGAAGTTCGTCCAATTGAATTACAGGTAGTCGGAGCGCAATTACAAACAGATAATATCACTACATTAGTAAGCTATGAAAACTGCGGACCGAAAGAAGAACTAGTCAAACGCTACATGAAAGAAGTAGTAGAAGACTGTGGCGAGATTAACCGTCAAGTAGCCGAAATAATATTATATTTGCTCACCGACGAAAAAGGTACCCGTCCCTTAAAAACCCGCTCAGAATTAGAAAGAGACTTAAAAGCATTATCTTTAGAAGAATTAAGTAAAGAAACCAATCAGTTAGATTTAGTATTGAGAATTTTTGTAGAAGCAGGAATAGTAGTTTTGATACCCGAAAATCCAGCCGACAGATATCAGCTAGTTCATGACTACTTAGCCGCATTTATTCAAAAACAGCAAAAACCAAGAATAAATGAGTTAATTACAGAATTAAAAAGAGAAAGAAACCAAAGAAAGCTCAGCGAAGATAAACTCAATAGCATTTATCAAAAAGTATTGTTAGCAGCACTAGTAGCATTAGGAATAATTATTGCACTAGCAGCAGTTATCAGTTATCAGTCGTCAGTTAACAGTTAGGATTAGTGAGTAATAAGTAATAAGTAATAAGTAATAAGTAATAAGTAATAAGTAACATTTTTTTAGGGAGCATCCCAATTTTGCACAATTAAGATTGTGATTGTCATTGCGTTAGCGAAGCGTGTCCGTTAGCGAAGCGTGTCCGCTAGGACATTAGGACATACGAAGTGAAGCAATCTCAAAACTTTGCGATGATCCACACCCTTCGGGTGAATGCGTCGTTTCACTTTGTTCCACTCGCAATGAAAAATGATATTTTTACACATTTGGGATGCTCCCTTTTTTTAAGCCCATATTCCAGTCTTGAAATTAATTTCTCAGTGAGAAAACCTTCGGCTTACAAGGCTCATACACAAAGTACATTAAAATGCACTAAAAGCTCTATTTAGTCATCTTTAGATGATTTTACTTTTTAGCCTGGGAATTTATTCCAAGGTGGTGTTGATAATGATGCAAGATGTGGTTAATGAATTTACTGATTGTTTATTAAATTTAAAACGTCTAACTCTACCTCTTCTCTGAGTTCCTCACTAATGGTTGATAACTGTTCATTGTTCACTGTTCACTGATAACTGTTCACTGATGGCTGTTCACTGATAAGCTATTAATTGTAGTTTCTGCTTTTTTCTTGCTAACGATGGACAAGTTACTGGATGAAACTGCTTCGCGAGAAATTTCTGCTCAAATCGAAAGTAAATCCAAGAAACCCTTTGACAATGCTTACAAAGCTGTATTGGTTACTGAGGGTGGAATTTATGCTCAGGGATTTTTGGTTCTCAAACGCAAGTCCTCTTATCAACTTCTCGAACATGCTTGGATAGAAATAGAATCGCGAATAATTGACCCGAATTTACCCTACTTAATTAAGGAATCTCAGGAATCTCGGGAAATTTGGTATTTCACAGCACAAACATTTACAGTTAAAAAACTTAAAAAAATAATTGAAGAATCAAAAGAAGATTATCCAGAAGATGACCCATTACCAATTTACGGTGATGCACCTTATGAATACTATGGAGAAGTAATGCTAGGTGGTAAAGAATATTTATCAGCTTACGAACTAGCAGCAGCTAAATACAAAGAACTTAATCAACCTCATCCTGAGAATAATTAATGTAGTTGATAATTGGTAATTGATAATTGATAATTGATAATTGATAATTGACCTAATTTGATTTTCCGTCACTACCGAAGTATTCTCGATATCCACAAATCTTGTTTTCACGTATATCAAAAGATACTGCGACTCGATTTTTATAGGGTTCTCCCATTAATTTTCCTTCATCGCAAAATTCAAATACTACTGTTGTATCACTGCTGGTCACTCTTTCTACTGAAGTAATGCTAAGTCCGGTACTAAAAGCTTGAGAAACATAATTAAAAAACTCTTTTGCTCGCTGTTTTCCAACATTTAAACCATGATATTTACCTTGGGGAAACCAGAAATGAAAATCCTCTGTAAGCATTTCTAAAAAGTCATTCCATTCTCCTGTTGCTAAACCATTACTGAAATATCCAAATGCTTGATGTGCAACTTTTAAAGCATTTTCTGATGGTTTTGTCATTTGATTTATTTGATTTATTATCTTTTATTCAAAGAAAATCATACAGTAACATTTGGTGCTTGTTTTAAATATTTTGAACTAAAACAAGGCAAGTTGTAAACGTAATTACAAAATAATCACCACTAAAGTGGACGAAGAACAATAAAAAACTGTAGAACAATCCATAATCAAAGCTGACTGTCAAGACTGTCAATATTAAATAAATATGACAATACCATTATTAGAGCATATAATGTATTGCTTCATACTTGAACAAAATCATTGAATAGTATCTAGAAAATTAGATATTAGAGTGATTAAACTGTATTGAATAAGAAACGTATGGAAAGAAGAGAATTAATAAGAAAAGGTTTAATTTCAGCTACTGGAATCGCAGCAAGTTCTTTGTTTGGATGTAGTTCATTTACTTCAGCATTTCAGAAAAAAAGTAAAACTACTTGGGGTTATATCGGTAAACAAGGTCCCGAAAATTGGGGTAGTCTTTCTGATGAATTTAATATTTGCCAAGCGGGTAACAATCAATCTCCTGTCAACCTTGAATCAGCAGTCGATGCGGATTTAACTCCATTAAAAATCGATTATAAAGATAGTCCTCTTCGTATTATTAATAATGGTCATACCATCCAGGTAAATTATCAACCAGGAAGCTTTTTAACTCTTGATGATGAACGTTATGAATTACTACAGTTTCACTTTCATCATCCTAGCGAGCATAAGGTTAAGGGAGAAGCATTAGCGATGGAATTACATTTAGTTCATAAAGGTGAAAAAGGAAATTTAGCTGTAATTGGTGTCTTTCTAACAGAAGGTCAATCTAACCCAACTTTACAACAAATATGGAAAGAAATGCCAAATAGAAAAGGTAGTGAAAAAACCATATCTAATATAGAGATTAATGCTTCTGAGTTATTACCGGAAGACAAAGACTATTATCGTTATTTCGGTTCTTTAACCACACCACCTTGTTCGGAAACAGTAAACTGGATTGTTTTAAAAGAATCTGTCGAAATTTCTACTTCACAAGTACAGAGGTTTGCTAAAGTATTTCCGATGAATGCTAGACCTATACAATTAGTAAAGAAAAGATTTTTGTTGGAATAGAGTGATTTAGGTTAAAGGTCAAAGATAAGAGTATCAGAAGATATAGGTAGAGAATTATCTTCAATCTAAAATCTAAAATAAAAGAATCCGTTATCAAAACTCAACAACAACTTTACCGCAATTTTTTCTGTTAAGTAAATGCTCTACTGCTGATGGAATGGATTCTATTCCTTCAAATTTAGTTGAATCAACTGCGACTTTAATTCTATTACTGTAAAACAAATCTAATAATTTATTTTGTGCTTCTTTGACGTATTCTTTATATAAGGGATTTAAAAAACCTCTTACAGATGCTGCTTTCCACATTAACTTATGGTAAATCCGGGGTTGCAAAACTTGTTCGGGATTTTGACTATATTCAGAAATACTACCAACTACTATCAAACGTCCCTTGATAGCTAAATTATCCACACAAGTATCAAAAAGCTGTTTTCCGACACATTCAAAAATAAGGTTGATTCCTTGAGGATATTCTTGTTTGAGAATTTGATTTACATCTTCTTCTCGATAATTAATAACTCTATCAACTCCCAGTTTTTTTAATAATTCTGTTTTTTCTTTGCTTCCAGAGGTACCAATTACGTGATTACCCGCTAATTTCGCTAACTGTACAGCAATATGTCCCGTACCACCCGCTGCTGCTGTTACTAATACAGTTTCATTACTTTTCATTTCTCCTACTTGTTCTAAAGCTATTAAAGCTGATACACCAGTAGGCATTAATGTTAATATTTCTGGTGTTGCTTCGCGTACTTTTACAGCAAGTTTCGCGTCAATGGTATGATATTCGCAATAACCTCCTCGTGAAGTTGTAGCGACAGCATCACCTATTTTTAAATTTTTGTTTATATCTTTTAAATCTTTGACATTATCTCCTAATTCTACGATTTCTCCAATAGCTTCTACACCTAAATCAAAAGGAAGAGTTAGGTTAACGTAAGGTATTTTATTACGACAAGCTAAAGTGTCAAAACCAGCATTTATTCCAGCGTATTTGTTGCGAATTAATATTTCGTTGGGTGCAGGTTTGGGTATGGGAAGTTTTATTATTGCAATTGCGGATTTAAAATCTTCAGCAAACTGTTTGAGAATGATTTTTTTATAGTAGGAATTCATATTTAATTTAGAAAAAAGTCACTTAACCTGTATATGACAATACGGTTCCCGTTTTCGATAAATCTCTATCAATTCTGATAAAAAACAAACCCCCATCTTCACTTTTATGTATGGGAACAGTGCTAAAACTAGGAGTATAGACAAAGCTATCTTTTGCAATACAATCATTTCCTATGTCAACAGAGCCAGCCAAACCATAACCTTCTTCATTATAAGATTGAATCATTTGATATTTGCCATCATAATGAGGCAATATTGTAAGTAACCAGACTCCACCACCATTACTATCTCTTCTCAACCATTTCTTATTTGCTTGTACAAATTGAACGGTATCTGGTTTTCCCCAAGCAAGTAATTTACTGTCGAGTACTGGAATAAATTCGCTCAATCTTGCATCTGGATGATTATTTTTAGCTTCTTTATATTCAAAAGGAACCGAGCCATTTTCCATCCACAAAATTTCTACTTCTTCATCACCTATAACTTTCCAATCACCAACTAATACACCTGTAGGAATAAAAGAATAACAGTGTTTATTTAGCAACCATTCTCCGATTTTTATTGTACCCTTGAGGATAAAAATTTCTAAATCAGCAGTGAATATACCAGATGGTGCTTCAAAATTAGGAGGTAAACAAACTCTTGCTGTTAATGCACCGCATTTGTGCCATGATAATAAACGTTGTCTTCCAGATATTACATTTTCTGGAATTCCATTAATTCGCCATTCTATTTCTGAAACTTTGTTAGTATCAAAATAACAATATTTACGAGGAATATATTCTGAAGAAATTGCGGTATTTCTTCCTGACAAATTCATTCTTCCTCTACCATCTCCACCCCAATCTTCTTTAATTTCCATTTTGGTTTTGTTAATTATTTTAGATAGGAAGCAAGATGCTCCTACTAGAGTTATCAGTTTAATCTCTGTTTAATTTCTTCAGCTAATTTATCTAGGGAAACTTCGATTTGTTCTCCCGATTTTAAATCTTTCAAACTGGATTTATTCGCTTTTGCTTCATCAGCACCAATAATTACACAAAATTGAATTCCTTGTTTATCAGCCGATTGAAACTGCTTACCCAAACCACGTTTATCAAAACTAGTAATTACATTAATTCCCGCTTGACGTAATTGCTGAGAAACTTTTAAATAAAGTGGCATTAAATCAGCTTGTAAATTTACCACCATTACCTGTGCTGGTGTTGCAGATAAACTCTTTAAAATATCAGCTTTTAACAATCGACTCATCAATCGAGTTAAACCAATTGAAATACCCACTCCAGGCATTTTTTCACCCAAAAATGTCCCGACTAACTCTTCATACCTACCACCAGAACATATACTTCCTAACGCTTCATGTCCTAATAAAGTTGTTTCGTAAACTGTACCGGTATAGTAATCTAAACCGCGAGCAATTGACAAATCAACACAGTAGCGGTTATCAGCAACTCCTAAATCTCTAACTCCAGCAATAACCGTTTCCAATTCACTTACACCAAGCTTAAATTGCTCGGATTCCGACATACTTTCCGCAAGATTCTTTAGTTTACTTATAACTTCATTCACAGAACCTTTGATATTCACAAATTCAATTATTTTCTCAGTTTTATCTAACGAGATACCTTCTTTTTCTAATTCCTTAATAACCTTAGCTTCGCCAATCTTTTCTAAATTATCAATTATCCCCACACAGGTTTTGATTTTTTCTTCAACCACACCAACTGACTGAAAGAAACCAGTTAAAACCTTGCGGTTGTTGATTCTAATTAAAAAATCGCCAATATTAACAGCTTCAAATATCTCCGAAATAATAGCAGGCATTTGAGCATCATAAAGCAAGCTCAATTCTCGACGAGCGATAACATCAATATCGCACTGACGAAACTGACGAAAACGTCCGTCTTTTGCTCTTTCCCCGCGAAATACAACATCCATTTGATAGCGAGCAAAAGGAAAAGTCAGGTTATTTAAATTTCGTGCAATATAAGCTGCTAGAGGAACAGTTTGGTCAAACTTTAATGCTCTAGCTTCCGAATTATTATCATCCGACTTACTTCTACCCGATTCTTCTTTCTCAGCTTGTTTATTCGGCGGTAAAATCGGACTGATACCGTAAACAATGTTATCACCTTGATTCCCCTTCGCTTGCAGAACTTCCAAACGTTCTACAGCAGGAGTTTCAATCGGGGTAAATCCGTAACTTTCATATACTTTACGGATAGTATCCATTAAATAAGACTCTAAGCGTTTTTCACCAGGTAGAAACTCAGGAAAACCACTGGGATTTGAATAATTTATTTTCTCAGATTTTGGCATTTCAATTATCAATTATCAATTATCAGTTATCAATTAATTATGATGCAGGAGGGAAAAGGAGGGAGAGAGGGTTTAGAGGAGGAGGTAAATTAATAATTTATAACTTCTAACTCCTAACTCCTAACTCCTAACTATTTTTATATCCTTTCTTCTTGAATTAATGTACGTTTAAAAACTTGATTATCTTTGAACCAATGCCAAGTGCGGAAACGATAATTATTGCAAGGACTAATATTAATCATTTCATACAAATAGGCATTGGAAACACCTTTATAAGAAAACCATAAAATAATAGTTGATTCATCTACTTCCCAAGCTTTACCAGTAATACGCTCGGTATCAAATATCAACTTTTTATCTTGATAATTTCCAGGAAATTGATGTACTTCTTGTTTACCATCTTCCCAGGTATAACGATTAATTTGCTGATAAGGATAATCATCATTTTCAGGAAACTCACAGCTTAAATGCGATTGATATTTATCAATAATATTTCCTTCGCTGTCAACAACCGTGTAAGTACCCTTCCATTCCCCTTGATGGCGAAAAAGTACTGGCATTTCTTCTTTAATATTTGACATAACTAGTAGTTAGTAATTAGTAGTGAGTAATTAGTAGTTAGTAGTTAGTAGTTAGTGATTAGTTGTTAGTTGTTAGTGGTTAGTGGTTATGAGTTAATGTTTAACCCACATCTCTAGGTGAACAACTGTTCACTGTATGTCGCTGTCGCGACACGCTTGCGCTAACACTGTTCACTGATAACTGTTACTGATTAAACCACCAAGGACTAAAATTATCGTCAGTCTTAATCAAAAATGCTTTTTTCCGCATAAATCTTGTCAATGCTGACACACCCATGCGAGAACCTCCTAAACCGGAAAATTTAAAAGCGCTTTTCTCGGCTTCGTGCATCATAGCTGTTAAACCTGCATCATTAATGCTTATAGCACCTGCATCTATTTGACGAGCTATTTGTAATGCTTCGTCTTGTGATTCTGAGAAAACTGCGGCACTTAATCCATAATAGGTATCGTTTGCTAGCTCTATGGCTTCTTCTACTGTCGCAAATGACATGATTGGCATTATCGGTCCGAAGGTTTCTTCGTTCATTATCTTCATATCATGATTAAGCTCGGTTATGACTGTAGGGTGACACCACCAACCACCACCGATTTCTTCAACTTCACCACCACAGTGAATGACCGCACCTTTTTCTACTGCATCTTTTAAATGTTCGTTGATAATTGCTGCTTGTTTCTCAGAAATTATTGGTCCAATTTCTCCACTTTCTAATTTCGGATAAGCAAGGTTTACATCATGTGATTTACTAACAATTTTATGGTAGAAATCCTCATAAATATTCTGATGTACATAAATTCTTTCGATTGACAGACACGATTGTCCGCTATTGACGACAGAACCCCATAGTAAAGCTGAAGTTGCTAACTCTATATCCGCCGATTCTAAGACAATTGCTGGGTCTTTTCCTCCCAATTCTAGAAAAGCAGGGATGAAGCGTTCCGCAGCAGCTATAGAAACTTGTTGTCCTGTCTCAACGCTACCTGTAAAGCATACCAGGTCTACATTATCAACCAAAGCTGCTCCTGTCTTACCATCTCCCTCAATAAAAGTTAATATATCCCGAAGTTGGGGAATATTATTAATTACATTCATTAAAGGAGTCATAAATCTGGGGGTAATCTCGCTCGGTTTAACAATTACCGCACAACCAGCTAATAATGCCGGAATAGTATCAATAGTTGACAATAATAAAGGAAAATTCCAAGGGCTAATTACTCCGACCAAAGAATAAGGTACCGCAGTTTGTTGTAAATTAATAAATGGAATTGACGTTCCTTTTTCCGTATCCTGCAACAACTTAGAACTTAAGCGACACCATCTTTCAATACCAGAAAGAAACGAATCAACTTCCAACTTAGAAACTGATAATCTACCCGTATCAATTACTAAAGCTTCCGTCAATATATCCCTTGTTGAATAGACAGCATCCTTGAATTCTAATAAAGCTTCAATTCTGCCATTTAAACCCAAATCAAACCAACCTTGCTGCGCTCTCCGCAAACGATTACATTGCTGTACCAAAAGCTTCTCCGGTGGAGGTACAATCACGTAATCATATTTTCCCGTTCTCGGATTGCGGATTTCAATTGGTTTAGACATGAAATTGGGGGTTAGTTGTTAGTTGTTAGTTGGTAGTTGTTAGTTGTTAGTTGTTAGTTGTTAGTTGTTAGT
>JBCBHT010000202.1:0-13426 GCA_038525335.1 Cyanobacteria bacterium J06621_15
ATGGGCTTTTTTGGTTAAGAATTTGGGAGTTGAAAATATAGGTTTGTAGTCAGGAATTTATTCCTTATTATTAAATGTAGAGGAGGCAAATTGGGGTGTAGATTTTCTTCCCCCAGTATTGCCGTTGCGTTATAAATAATTTTTTGTAACGTAACACAAAAAATCAATTAAAAATAGAAATTACTTGTATGTCAGGTACTCTAAACATAGGTTTAGTAGTCTTCTCTGTAGTGATAAATTCTTCTGCATTGATTGATAGTGCAGCAGCAATATGTAGAGCATCCATAGCAGCTAAACCATATTGACAACCAATATTATGTGCATCTTGAATTACCTTTTCTAAATCATTAGCCCAGTAGGTAACAGCGTTAAAAAATTCTTCGTAGAATTCAACTTCTTCAGTTTGCTTATGATAAACCGCTTTAGGAATTACTTCTAACTTAACAAATTCACTGGATGCAAATTGACGATTTGAATCTCCTAAAACTTCTAAAGCTTTTTCTGCAACGCTACCTACACCATCTGTAGCACTTAATAATACCCCTGAATCAATATAAGCTATAATCATTCCTCTCTACCCTGTAACCCACCCCTACGATTAGCAAGTTCTTGTGCTATTCCTTCTTCATCTAATAAAGTTTTACCAGAAGCAACTATTTTGGTACGAATTTGCCGTAAACGCTCTCCCAAAGAAGCTTTATTGACAGAGTTTTTATCGTAAAGAAATTCGACAAAATCTAAAACTTCCTCTTGCTTCTCTTTAGGTAAAGAACGCCATTTTGCTAATAAATTTTGTTCGGGACTCATAATAAAGGCGTTTTGATAACTAGTCATTTATAATTCTATTACACATATCCTTTATCCACATACATAATGTTGGGTTACGACACGGTTCACATTGATTTTTTATCCATACAATTTGTTGCCGTGTCTAACCCAACCTACTAACTTGAAACCAGGAACAGCTTACCCAGCGACGTTGATAACCACAGCAGACCATGACGATAGAGTAGTACCAGCCCATAGCTTTAAATTTGCCGCAACACTACAAGCAGCACATGAGGGAGAAGCACCAGTATTAATAAGAATTGAAACAAAAGCTGGACATGGAGCCGGGAAACCTACAGCGAAAATTATTGAAGAGGTAGCGGATAAATGGGCTTTCTTGGTTAAGAATTTGGGGGTTGAAAATATCGGTTTGTAGTAAGGAATTTATTCCTTTCTCTTGAACAGATAAAATTCCTCTGGTTAATCCCAGAGGAACCTCACTTAAGTTATTTCAACGTATTTCTAAATTTCACATCAACTTCTATCTTTAAGGTGGTTGAGCGAGCATTAGAGTTAACAGGTTGCGACTTATTTAACTCAACTTTGAGAGTTAAACTTGCTACAGTTGCTATAGCAATAGCTATTAAAGAAATTGCATTGCGTCGAAATAACGGATGGGTTATTTTTCCCATGATAAATAAAACGTGATTGCATCCCATAGGCACTCTAAAATGCCGTCTGTGATACGTTTTCACTTCAGGTACAAAATAACATATCAATATTGAATTTGATTGAATTCATTAATTTTTATTCAATTTCAAAAACTTTTTATCAACAATATTTTGATATACTTCTAAATCTTCTTGCCAAAGTTCAAGTAATTGATTTATATGTTTTAATTTCTCTACCGCCGTATTACCATTTAGTTCATAGGGAAAATTACCACAGAACATAACTCCAGATTGTAAAGAATCATCTGAGCCTCTTAACCTAACATCATCTATCTTCAAGTCAAAATTTTGGTCTTTCAAAGTATAAGCTAAGCTCAAAGATGCTCGTAAGGGTTCTTCGCTAACTTCCTTCCAATCACCATTAACAAGCAACCTGTTGGGGATGTAATGACCAAAAGAATGATTCTTTCTTTCAAAAGTGACAAAACTATTAAAGCTAATTTCTGCTCCTTGATAACTTAGTCTAGATAGAGTGTTAACCCATTTACTTGCTAAATTTGGTACTTTTGCATCATCAATATTTGTAGTATTCAAATATTCAGAAAAAGTTACAGTACCAATATCCGCTGAAATATAAACATCATTAGTAAATACAACATTTCCACTTTGAGTATCTATTTCAGGAGGTTTTGCAAATTCCCATTCTTCTGGAATAATTCGACTTTCTCTTAGAAAATTTGATGTCATGAAAGCAGGTAGAATCTCCCCAGCAAAGAAACTAATTGCTAATTGCTGAAATTCAATAATTGGTTTTGGTTTCATATAAGAAAAACTATATTATCACCAAACTCTTATGTGATTGTCATCCTTATTTGTCCAAGTATCCCTACAACAACCCCGCCGATTCATACAACCGCTTCACTAGCGCCACAATCTTATCCCCATACTGCAAATCAGCTTCCCATCTCCCTGACAAATCAGTCACCAAGGGTGCTATTCCCCTGGTCACAAAACGAAATCTCGGGTCTACATTTTCCTGAGCTAAAGGTTCCAAACTAGCGTAAGCCTTCAAATGCTGAATATGAGCGCGAACTCCAACCCTAGCGCTAGGGAAAGTTGCAACTTCATTTCCACCACCGATAGTTGCTAATCCCGCAAAATTATTCTGCTGTGGTGCTATATCATCACCAAAACGTAAAAAACCCGTTTCCAAACACATCTGACAAAAAGCAATATCGTGATTCACTCCTTCAATCGCTGCTTCTTCACGATAGAGTTTTGGTATATCGGGAAATTTAACTAAAGCATTTTGATTGTTATCTCTTAAAAATATTTGTAACTGTACTTCCGAAGTCGTTCCCCGAGACATTATTTGAGTGATTTGACCGGGACAAATTGCTAAGTTCGAGCGTAAAACTACAGTACGAGTTGCAGCATCCCAACCAATCGACACATTGAATTCTCTTAATTCAATCGCTTTGACATAAACTATTCTGCGATAGCTCAAACGACGTACATTCTCAGCTTTTGATAAATCAATTCTTAATCTATCTACTAAATCAATGGGAATATAAGCATTACCATTAACAACTATTCCCTGCTCGGGATAGTTTTGACCGTTAATTTTAATATTTACAGATGGATAAGTAGGCTGAGGAGCAGGAGTGGGAGTCTCAGCAGGAGCGGGAACAGAACCAGGGTCAATAGCACGTGCCCAAGCTGCAATTCCGTCGGCTATTCCCACAGCAAATTCTCGACGACGACTTTGTAGTAGAGCGCGGTCTTCTGGACTGGTGAGGAAAATCACCTGCATTAAAAGAGAAGCAATAGCCACTTCCCGAGTAAACATTAACCGTCCCATACCAGTAGAAGTATCAGGCTTCACTCCACGACTATTTAATTGTGGAACGCGACGCAGCAACCCCATCAACAGCATTTCGGCATTGCTTTTACGTACTTCGTTGTTAGCAATATAGTAGACGCTAGAGCCGTTTACAGCAGGACTAGCAGCAGCATCAGCATGAATTTCCACCGCAACATCATTACGTCGAGCGCGGGAATTAATCCATTGAATACTCGCTCTCGCACTCAAAGAATCCGGAACCGAAAGAACTTCAAATCCACGCGCCCTCAATTCAGTTAAAATTAAATCCCGGAGGAAAATCATTTCCTTAGCTTCAGTCGTCCCCCCAGCAATAGAACCTGGGTCAATACCACCAGCTTCCTTACCTCCGTGCCCAGCCGAAATAAAAATACGTCCCATTATAAGTATTTCCTCTGAATAAAAGTTATCGTAAAAGATTGTTTACAACATTTTTGACCACCGCGACAAGCATATAATATTTATCTAAGCTGAAATGTTTGATATAGAAAATGGGAAGAGGGGGGAGAGGGGGAAGAGAGGGAAGAGGGGGTAGATAATAATTAACTTCTAACTCTTAACTCCTAACTCCTAACTCTTAACTCCTAACTCCTAACTCCTAACTCCTAACTCTTAACTTGCTACTTACTACTCGCTACTCGCTACTTGCTACTAACAACTAACCACTAACCACTAGTTATGCAAATCCCCCGCATACATCAAGATACGATTGATGAAGTCAGACACCGTGCCGATATTGTAGATGTAATTTCGGAACGGGTTGTTTTAAAGAAGCGTGGTAAGGATTTTTTGGGTTTGTGTCCTTTCCATAATGAAAAAACTCCCAGTTTCAGCGTCAGTCCTAGCAAGCAGATGTATTACTGTTTTGGCTGTCAAGCTAGTGGAAATGTTTTTAAGTTCATAATGGAGTTGGATAAGCGTTCTTTTGCTGAAGTTGTATTGGATTTAGCAAGACGCTATCAAGTTCCGGTAGAAACTGTAGAACCGGAGCAGAGACAGGAATTACAACGGAGAATATCTGAACGCAATCAAGTATACGAAATTCTTGAGGTGGCTTCGCGTTTTTATCAACATGCTTTATGGCAGTCGAATGGGGAAACTGCTCTAGAATATCTTCAGCAACAGCGCAAATTAAAGGATGAAACTATTAAGGAGTTTCAATTAGGTTATGCTCCTGTTGGTTGGGATATTTTGTACAGTTATTTGGTGGGAGATAAACTCTATCCGGTACAGCTATTAGAAAAGGCTGGTTTAATTAAAGCTCGTTCTGAAGGTAGGGGTTATTATGATGCTTTTCGCAACCGGTTAATGATTCCCATCCACGATATTGCTGGGAAGGTAATTGGTTTCGGGGGGAGAGCTTTAGGAGAGGATAAACCTAAATATTTAAATTCACCGGAAACTGCTGTTTTTAGTAAAGGTAAAACTTTATTTGGATTGGATAAAGCGAAGGATTCTATTTCTCAATTTGACCAATCTGTAGTAGTTGAGGGATATTTTGATGTTATTGCTCTTCATGCAGTAGGAATCAAAAATGTTGTAGCTTCTTTGGGTACTGCTTTAAGTATTGACCAAGTACGTTTAGCTATGCGTTATAGCGATTCCAAGGAGTTAATTCTTAATTTTGATGCTGATAAAGCTGGAACTATCGCGGCTGAAAGAGCTATTGGTGAAGTTGCGGATTTAGCTTATAAGGGTGAAGTTCAGCTTAAGATTCTCAATATTCCCGATGGTAAGGATGCTGATGAATATTTATTTAATAATAGTTCGGAAGATTATCAAGAATTATTAAAAAAAGCGCCTTTATGGTTGGATTGGCAAATTAACCAGATGACTAAAGATGCTGATTTAAGACAGGCTACAGATTTTCAAAAAGTCTGTCAGCAAATGGTTAAGTTATTAAAAAATATTGCCAATCCGGATACGCGTAATTATTATGTATCTCACTGTGCAGAAATATTAAGTTTGGGAGATGCTCAACTTATTTCGTTGAGAGCAGAAAATTTATTAACTCAAGTTTCTCCTCCCAGTAATAAGCAATGGGGGGGAAGTTATCAAAATAAGAATTATAAGAACTATAAAAATAATAATTATAAAAATACATCTTCATCTTCAAACAATGATGATAGCTATCAAGAAGATAATTCTGTAACTGCTCTAAATCCAATTGTAAATGCAGAACATAGCCTTTTAGAAGAAGCAGAAAGTTTATTATTATTAATTTATTTACATTCTCCAGAATACCGAAAATCAATTGATGATTCTTTAGAAGAAAGAAATTTACAGTTTAGTTTATCCCACCATAGATTTTTATGGCAGCAAATTTTAGATGTATTTGATAATAATTCGTCAGCAGAATTAATTTCTGCTTTACAAGATAGATATATAGAATTTCCCGACCAAATGGAAATGATTTCGCATTTATTTTATTTAAACGAAACAGCCCAAAAACAAATAATTCGCACTCCCCAAGTTATCTTGAGAGCAACTTTAAGCATGGAAAGAGTACTCCGTGAAAAACGCTATCGTCATTTTCGCGAACTTTGGGAAAGAACCGACCCAGAAAAAGAATCGCAGCAATGGGAATCTTATTATCAAGCTTTTATGGCTGAAAAAAAACAACTCAGTGAACTAGATAAACAACGATGTTTTAATGTTGGTGAATTTTAATATTTTGGATTTTGTAGGGTGTGTTACGGCGCGACTATAATTCAAATTATTACAAAATATGTTTGTTTCGCGTCTAACGCACCATTATATGATTTACATTAAAAAATTAACGGTGCGTTGCGCTTTGCGACAACACACCCTACGAACTGGGAACCAGTAAAAATACAAACTTATTTAAGAACAAAATAAAGTATCGCGGGTATCCCTTCCGGTTGTGGGATTGGTTCCTTTTGCTAATTTACACAGCTTGTCTTGTTCGTCAGAACGTAACAACACATCTGTAAAATCAGCACCATCAATAATAGCACCGTCGAATCTAGCATTAGATGCAAAAGCACCTTCTAAAACTGCATTGGTTAAGTCTGCTTTGACTAAACGTGCAGAATCTAATGTCGCATATCTGAGGTTCGCATTCCTTAAATTTGCTGATTCCAAATTAGTCGCAAAAAATCTCACACCTTGCAAATTAGAATTACTAAAATTACTATCGCGAAGATTTGCTTTAGTGAAACTAGAGTCGGTTAAATCTTTTCCGGAGAAATCCGCTTCGATTAATATTTCTTTGTTGTAATCGAGTGCAAAAGCTTGGGGAGTAAGATTAAAAGTTAAATAAAGTTGAGTCAAAAGTTAAATAAGCTGGCAAAATACAAGCCATTCCCCAAAACAATAAACTAAGTATACTTAGCTTTATCCAATTGCTTCTAGTAAAAATCATGATAACTTAACTACTCATGGCAAACCGTCCTTCCTCAGATTATCCTGATATCGGTACTTTAGGTGAAGACCTAGTAGCCCAATGGCTGGAATCTACTGGTTGGCTGATTCTACATCGTCGCTGGAACTGTCGTTGGGGAGAAATAGATATTATTGCCCAAAGGGAAGATAATTTGGGCACGGTCATACTGATATTTGTAGAAGTTAAAACCCGCTCGACTGGTAGTTGGGATGCTGGTGGAAGAATGGCGATCGCACTTCCAAAGCAAATAAAACTTAGTCGAACTGCTGCAATGTTTTTAGCAACATTTCCTGAAAAAGCAGACTATTGCTGTCGATTTGATGTAGCTATTGTTTGCTGTGAGAGAAAAATCACGCTTTCAAATTCTTTAGCCAGTTTATCGGCTCAAGGACTTTATTTAATGTTACAAGAATACATTCCCGCAGCATTTGAATATTTAATTGACAATTAGCAATATTAGTGATAAATAAAAACATTAATTACTGACTATCAATTAATAACTACTCAGTTGCAATAGCAAGAAATTGCAGTAATTATCACGCCAGCGTTTCCGGACAGTAACCCAATCCTCTAACGAATTGCTGCCTGAATGCTTCAATTTCTTCTTTATCGGGACTACCGTGAGAAACAATAGCCACTTGATAGCGACGCATGACCTCAACCGGGTTTTGTTGAGCCTCCAAGCTCCATAGTGCCATTTGCACCCGCATTGGAGGTTCGTAACGAATTCCTAATTCATTCAAGAAAGCCCGAATATCACCATCTTCATTAACGTCAATCGGATAATCGAGCTTGACTCTAACCACCCAACCATCTATTTGATGAATTACGGTGATGAAGGAAACAGGTATCCGGGGTCTAGCGTGCAAATATTGAACTACCCTCAAAGTTAAGCTGGCATTAGCCAGGTAATACAAGTATTCCATCTTTGTGCTTGGGATCAAAGCCAATTTTACATCTCTATTATTGATATATAGACCTATGCATTCGGTAGGGTAAAAGCCCCCGTTTTTCGATGGGGAGGTTTACCCAAATTTTATTTTAGATTCTGCGTATTACTTAAAAATCATTCTTGAGTAGTATGCTCAATCTTACTGAGGGTCAATAGTCTAGATTTCTTTTATAAACTATAACCTATATTTTTTTGTTAAGAAACTAGGAAGGGAAATAAAGCAAATGTCTCAAACCGGAAAATCTCAAGGTATAAATTTGGAAACCGACTCAGTTACGAGTTTTAACACTTTAAATCAAGATAGCACAGATATAAATTTAGACCGTTCTTTAGATGGATATGATTATAATTTACCTCCAGAAATGATTGCTCAGAACCCCGCTGTTCCCAGAGACAGTTCGCGTTTATTGGTAGTAGATTCTCTAGGTACTGGTATCAAAAGTATACCAGACAGTCGCATTTTTCGAGATTTATCAGTAATCCTTCGTCCGGGAGACTTATTAGTGATGAATGATACAAAAGTCATACCGGCGAGACTTTACGGACGTAAATCTACGGGAGCGCAGGTAGAAATTTTATTATTGGAAGAGAAACAGCAAAATTGTTGGCTAGCTTTAGTGAAACCGGGAAAGCGGTTCAAGAAGGGTAGCGAGATAGTTTTTACAGCGAAGAACAATAATTCAGAATCTCAATCTGTTAAAGAATTGATTGCTACGGTTTTAGAGACAGACGAAGCGACGGTCGGACGGTTACTCAAATTTGATGTACCTCCGGGAATGTCATTGATACAGTTATTAGATGTATTTGGGGAAGTTCCTTTACCCCCTTACATTACAGAAAGTAAAGCCGAAAGCCAGCAATATCAGACGGTTTATGCAGAAAATCTAGGAGCAGTAGCAGCTCCAACAGCGGGGTTGCATTTCACTCCTGAGTTATTAGAAAAGCTGGAAGAAACAGGGATTAATCGAACTTTTGTGACCTTACATGTGGGAGTGGGTACCTTTCGTCCGGTGGAAGTAGAAGATGTTACCACCCATGAAATGCATGGAGAATGGATTGAAGTACCAGCAGAAACAGTAGAGAAAATCCGCGACACCAAAGCCAAAGGTGGAAGAATTATAGCGGTAGGAACCACAGTAGTTAGAGCATTAGAAGGAGCAGCTAAAGCAGGAGAAGGGGAATTACAGCCATTTTGTGGTGAAACCAACTTATTTATATATCCGGGTTATCAATGGAAAGTAGTAGAAGGTTTGATTACCAACTTTCATCTACCACGTTCGAGCTTGTTAATGTTGGTCAGCGCTTTAATTGGAAGAAAAAGATTATTAGATATATACCAAGAAGCAATAAAATCCCGATATCGCTTTTATTCCTTCGGTGATGCGATGTTGATATTACCGGAAGCGGTTAAGAGTTAGGAGTTAGGAGTTAGGAGTTAGGAGTTAGGAGTTAAGAGTTAGGAGTTAGGAGTTATAAATTATTAGTTTCCCTCCCTTTCTCCCAATCCCCAATTCCCAATTACCCATTACCCATTACCCATTACCCATTACCTATTACCTATTACCCAATATCCGAAAAAATTTATCTAACAGAATTTCAATTTTCTCCTTCACCTTGGGCATTCTAACTTAAATAGCATCTAATAATAAGTGCGGGGAAAGCCGAGAATGTCTGAAATTTTTTTTCAAGTTAAGCCTAAATTTAAGCGTGTTGTTCGCGCTTCTATTTCTTTAATATTTTGCTCTTGTGCTACGTTCGTTGGGTTAAATGTTGCTGAGTTATCTGCTTCTAAGGTTTTAGCGATAACTGCTGCTACTCAAGATTTGCAAGCTGCTGGTTTGTTTCAGCAAGGTGTAATGCGTTATAACAGTGGTGATTTCCAAGCGGCTGAATTGGCTTTACGTGCTGCTTTGAGTCGCGACCCGAAGCTTGCTTCAGCACGTAATTATTTAGGTAATATTTTTTTAAAACAAAATCGTTTGGATGCAGCGGTACAAGAATATGGGGAAGCGATTCGTCTCAATCCTAATTTGGCTGAAGCTTATTACAATCTAGGTTTAGCGCTGCATAAACAGGAACAATATCAAGCTGCTGTTACTGCTTATCGTCAAGCTTTAGTGGTTGAGCCAACTATGGCTAATGCAAATTATAATCTTGGTTTAGCACTGTACCAACAAGGTCAGAGCGAAAAAGCTATAGCTGCTTATCAACAATCGATTAATCTTGATAAAAGCAATGCTAACGCTTATTTTAATTTAGGTTTGGCTCTGCAAGAACAAGGAGATACAGCAAAAGCAATTAATGCTTATCGTGAGGTTTTGCAACTAAGCCCTAAAAATGTCGCAGCATACAATAATTTAGGTAGTTTATTGACAGCTAGGGGTCAAACTCCTGAAGCAATTGAGACTTATATTCAAGCGATTCGTCGGGTTCCAAATAATCCTGCTGCTTATCATAAATTGGGAATGGCTTTCTACGAACAAGGGGAATACAAAAAAGCAGCACAAGTCCTCAAACGCGCTCACAAACAATATCGCAAGCAAGGTAACGTCGAGCAAACTGAAGTAATTGAGGAGTTGATGCAAGAAATTATTTCATCTCAGAAGAAGAAGCAGCCAGTAGAAGCAGTTGAAGTTGCTCCGGAATCCGAAGTTGCTGTTCCTGATAACGATGAAACTTCAGAAAATCGTGAAATCGAATTTTCTTCGGAATCATCTCAACAGACAGAAGAAAATTAAAATTAAGCAAGAATGATAATTAAACAATAATTTTCAGATTTTCATAATTGATATAACAAGATTTATAAACTCGGTTTTTTCTAGTGAAACCGGGTTTTTTATAGTATTTTTTATCATATTAATTATCACCACTTCACTTCTATTAACTCCATATTCTCTATTCCTTGCTTTGATTTAATCAAGAAATCTATAATGAGAAAAAATCGCAGCTTGACCGCAATAATTATTATCTTTGTCTAATAAATTCCAGATAATACCATCTTCTATCTGAAAACGCTTACCCTTGCTGTTAAGACGAACTACTGAATAATGACTAAGACCTTTAGCCTCCGTTTCAGCTAAAAGTTTATTTCGTTCTTCTTGAACTAATTCCTCTGCTGATTTACGTGAAGGCATTGAGGTAAAATCTTCCCAGTTAAGCTGCCATAGCTGCAAAGCCTTATAATTAGCATAGCTATAAATCGGGTCGGCTTCTGTACCGTGAGAAACTAAGACAAAATCTGCCTCAAATAATGCTTGAGCTATTTCCTTCGGAGAACCAGCAGCATTTAACAAAGTTTGTCCAGTCCAACGCTGGTAACTCGACATCATCAGTTGGCTATGATGTAATACTGTTACTTGTTCCCAAGGATAATAAATTTTAGAAATCATCTTGCCATATTTCTTACAAATATAGGTTTTATACAGATTAAGTGTTTTACCGCGCAAATAATTACAACAAACTTAATATAATATAGAATTATTAAGAACCTATTGAAAAACTTGTCTTATGTTAAGCAAGTTGTTCTCTGCACAAGAGTATTAGCGTTTGTTACAAGGGTATGCTCCAAAACTATCCGAATATCTAATTTGCATAGTATTTGAGCTACTAATTTTTTTTAACTCTTCTAAAATTATCTTTCACGATTGATTTTAGAGAAACGGGGTATAAGAATAAAAGTCTTTTCCTTAGTAACGTCTTTAACTCTTCTGCTGTTTTATTCTTAACTTTCATAGTTATGTTTAAAGTGTTTTCGACAACAGTCGGAGATGCACAGCAGTTTAGATAAATTAAAGACATTACCTTTAAATTATGCTTAAAAATCAGCACCGTATTGTGCTTGTTATAGATGATAATCTCGAAGATAGAGAAATTTATCGACGCTACCTTGAACAAGATAATAAAAACAGTTACACCGTATTAGAAGCAGAGTCAGGAGAAGAAGCTTTAGAACTATCCTTACAAAATCTAGATGTAATTTTATTAGATTTTATGTTACCTGACCTTGATGGTTTGGAACTTCTAAGAGAATTAAAAGCAAAACCTCATTTGAAGAATTTACCTATTATTCTTCTTACAGGTCATGGAGATGAAACAATAGCTGTCAAAGCAATAAAATCAGGAGCGCAAGATTATCTTGTCAAAGGAAAAATCACATCTCAAGGGTTACGATTTGCTATAGATAGTGCAATTAAAACGGCTGTTTTGCAGGCTAAAATTGAGCAGCAATCCCAGCGAGAACGTTTAATATTACAAATTACTCAACAAATTCGTCAATCTCTAGAATTAGATAAAGTTCTTGATACAACTGTAAATGAGGTTAGAAGATTTTTGCAAACCGACCGGGTGGTGATTTTTCGGTTTAATAAAGATTGGAGTGGTGCAGCAATTAGTGAATCTGTTGCTCCTGAATATATCTCTATATTATCCGAAGAAATATATGACCCATGCTTTACTAAAAATTATATTGAACAGTATCAGCAAGGACGTGTGAGAATCGTATCGGAGCTTGACCGTGAAAAATTAGCTCAATGTTACGTCGATATGTTGGTTAAGTTTCAGGTAAAAGCCAATTTAGTTGTACCAATTTTATTAGATGAAGGTTTGTGGGGTCTATTAATTGCTCATCATTGTTCGACTGGAAGAAAATGGCAGCAGATAGAGATAGAATTGCTCCAACAATTATCAACTCAAGTCAGTATAGCTATTCAACAATCGGAATTATATCATCAACTTCAGCAAGAGCTTTTAGAGCGTAAGCGCTCTGAAGTAGCACTACGTGAAAGTGAAGAAAGTTTACGAGAAGCGAACACTAGCTTATTAGAAATAACTCATCAGTATAAGCAGCGCAATCAAGAATTAGACCAGTTTGCCTATATAGTTTCCCACGATTTAAAAGCACCATTACGAGGAATAGCTAATATCTCTAATTGGATTGTAGAAGATTTAGGAGATAAAGTAGAAGCTGAAATTCAAAATCATATTAATATGTTGCAAACCAGATTGCGACATATGGAAGATTTAATAGATAGTCTTTTAAATTATTCACGAGTGGGAAGAACTAAAATAGCGGTAGAAAATATATCAGTATCGGATTTGTTATCAGAAATAATTAATTCTCTTCAACCATCAGCTAAATTTGATATAGTTATTAATTCAAATATGCCTCTTCTACGAGGTAGAAAAATTCTTTTACAACAGGTGTTTTCTAACTTAATTGGTAATGCTATCAAGCATCATCATCTTTCTTCCGGAAAAATAGAAATATCAGTTAGAGATTTAGAACGCTACTATGAATTTAGTGTGATAGATGATGGACCAGGAATTGCTCCAGAGTATCACAATAAAATTTTCGGTATTTTCCAAACTCTCGAATCAAAACACAAAACTGATAGCACCGGAATTGGTTTAGCTATTGTGAAAAAGATTATTGAAACAGAAGGTGGTAAAATCGCGCTAGAATCGCAACTAAATCAAGGTACAAAGTTTAGTTTTACCTGGTTAAAACAAAGTTGTGATTGTTAAGAGCAAGTAGCGAGTAGTAAGTAGTAAGTAGTAAGTAGGATAAAAATATAAATAAAGTAATTTTCGATAATAAATAAAATACCGTTAAATTTTAATCAAATCCTAATAAAATCTCAATAAAAAAGGTGAGCTTTACTCACCTTGATAATGTATTCGCCAAATCTACTTGTCTATAGAATCAACTTAAAACTAAGCTATTTCGGAAAAATACAGTTGTTATTTTA
>JBCBHT010000203.1:0-13413 GCA_038525335.1 Cyanobacteria bacterium J06621_15
ATCTAGTAGTATTAATCGTCAAGAATTGTACCCAATCGGAATTGGAGAATACAAAGCAACTCTACTTGGTGATGAAGAAGGTCATTATTTCGTAGAGTTAGAAGATGAACAACTTGGTGAGCGTAAAGTTCACTATATTTATTCTCAACACGCTGAATTCCTTGATAATGTTGTAGCGGGTGTTTTAAGAATTGAAGTAAATACTTATGCGAAACCTTCTCCAAACCAATCTAGTACTATAAATCCTGAAGAATTGCATAGTTTAGAAGCTGGAGAATACAAAGGAAAGCTGCTGGCTGAGCAAAAGGGTCATTATGTAGTTAAGTTAGATACAGTAATTGGTGGACGTGAAGTTCATTATATTTTTGCTCAACATGCTGAGTTTGTTGTTGAGTAGAAATTAAATAAAAATTACCAGTTCATTAAATAAATTAAAACCGCGTTTTCATAATCTTAAGCGCGTTTTTTTTGTTTTAAATTAATATATATAAATGCATTTTTGTCATATTAATTGTGTTCTATTCACTTCATTTATTCACCTATTTTAGTTGAAGATAGGTGTGAAACTATGGATATACATAATGGTAGACCAATCAGTATTATCTAATATTGTCACAACTTTTGGACCACTGTTCGCAATTGCGAATCCTTTCGGAGCAGTACCAGTATTCTTAGGTTTGGTTCCACCTCCATCAAAAGAAGAATTTCCTGAAGTTGAAGAATACCGAAGAGAGTATAAAAAATACAAAAAATACAGCCGCAAACAAGCTCTAATCACAGCAGCAACTGTATTTATAGTTTTATGGTTATCCCTAATAATAGGTCAGTGGCTATTCAAAATTTTCGGTATTAATTTAAATGTATTGCGAATTGCAGGAGGCTTAATTGTCTTTGTAATTGGTTGGAAAATGATATCAGTTGAAGATTCATTAGCAGATTCAGAAAGAAAATGGACCGATAGAAATCTCGGAAATATTGCTATTGTTCCATTGGCTATCCCTCTAATTAGTGGTCCTGGGGCTATAAGTGTAGTTATTAGTCAGACACAAAATTTTACTCAATTAACAGCTTATTTAGGTTCCTCTATCGCTATCATCCTATTAAGCTTAATCATTTTATTGCTTCTTGGTGCAAGTGAATGGATTAGTGGACATATAGGTAAAGATGGAATAAGTGCGCTAGAACGTATATTTGGCTTTATTGTTCTATCAATTGCAATTGCAATGTTTTTTGATGGTATATTCGGGGTTCTCCGTACTTATGGACCTCAAGTCATGCAGTCGTTTAATTTAGGTTAAATTTTTCTGTTAATTAAAATTAAATAAAAAAATAAAAGAGCGGTTATTTTTCGCTCTTGTTTCTCCTTTAATAGCTTTGTTTATTAAAAACTAAATAGTCAATCCCTAATTTTCGATTCTTCCAACTCTTCAACATACTCATAGTTATTAAACGATGTAGATATTTCAGGTTGAGAACTAGCATCTAACTGTTGCTGTTGTGTATAGCTTTCGTTTGAATATTCAGCTAGAAAACTACCAAAAAGCTTTTCATAATTGGAAGCAACTGCTAAAAAGGCTCCACCCAAAATATAAATTGGTAAAGGTAAAGTAAATTGCTGTACCCAATCGAATAGTTGTGAAGCAGCAAATAGGACTACAAAGCAGATAAACCAAATTTTCATACTTTTATCCATAAATTTATAGGTTACGAAGCCTTAATAGTTATTTGTTGCATGATACTTTATCGAGGCGGATACAACAACGAGAAACAATACGACGGGACAAAAATTCTTGTTCAAATGTCATCAAAATCTTAAATGATTTAATGCAAGCTCGATTCAGACAACGTTAACAAAAGTAGAAATAGCGTTTAAGGTATAATTTGTCAAATTTGATGGCAATTATGAGTTGCATTTTGGGAATCATATATTTAGCTGTAAATTCCTTACATCGGTGCAAACGCTATCAGACGAATGACTTATCCTTCCTCAGACCATCAATCTCAACTCGATACCCAGGAGCATAAAACAGCTTCTTGGATTTCATCGGGATGGCTTTTTAAGACTGTAAGCTGGATGACTAATCGTCTTACTTTGCAAAAAAAGATTTTTCTTGGGTATTTTGTAGCGCTAAGTATTACTGTTGGAGGTACTGGTTTTGGTTTAAGTATAGGAAATGTTTGGGTCAAACAGGCAAGTCAGGAAAAAAAATATATTCATCAAGAATTAAAGCTGTTAAATAATCTGCTAAATACAACTTTGAAGTTACAACCGATTACCGATGTTTATCCTTATTTACAAAAACCACAAGATTTTCAAAAAGCTATTGATAGAGTAAACAATTTTCAGAAATTGCTGACTGAAGTTAACTCTAGTACTTCAACAAAATTGCAGAAGTTGGTTAATGAATATAGAACCGATTTAGTCAATTTTTCTCAAGATTCTAAAAAGACTTTAAAACAGATTGAATTAAATCAACTGAATTCACAAGGTAATCAAGCAAAGCAGTTAGTTAAAAATTTAGTCGCAAGTAATTCCCGAACTCAAACACTGAAATTTATCGATGAATTACAAAGCTTGCTCCAATCTATAGAGAATTTAGAAGAAGAATCAGAACAAAACTTGAATCAAGCTGAGTTTTTACAATTATTAGTTGCAATTCTTAGTTTGATTATATCTTTAACTATCTCATCTTTTATTGCTGTTTGTAGCAGCAGAATGATTTCTAGACCGATTTCAACTGTAACTGACTTAACCGAACAAGCTTTAAAAGAAGCAAATTATGATTTAGAAATACCTGTAACGGGAAATATAGAATCAATAAAATTTGCTAACTCTGTAAACCAGCTGTTTGAGCAAATAAAAATAAATATTCAAAAGCAAGAAGAAGCAAAAATATCAGCTGATGCTGCAAGTTATGCAAAAAGCGAATTTATGGCAAATATGAGCCACGAACTTCGTACTCCGTTAAACGGTATTTTAGGTTATACCCAAATTATTCAAGGTTCTCCTAATTTGTCAAAAAAGGAAGAGCGGGGTATCGAAATTATTCACCGTTGCGGCAAGCATTTATTAACTTTAATTAACGATATACTTGATTTCTCAAAAATAGAAGCTCACCAAATTAAGCTTCATGATAGCGATTTTCATTTACCTTCATTTTTACAAGGAATCGTAGAAATATGTAAGATAAAAACTGAACAGAAAGGTTTAATGTTTATTTATTTAACTCCAGATAATTTACCGTCTGGAATTCACGTTGATAAAAGAAGACTGCGACAAGTATTAATAAATTTACTTAGCAATGCAATTAAGTTTACTGATAAAGGCTGCGTGACCTTGCAAGTAGAGGTATTAGAAATTAAGAAGGAACCTTTTTTGGAAAAGGTAAGATTGCTTTTTCATATTGAAGATACTGGTATAGGAATGAAACCAGAAGTATTAAATAAAATCTTTTTACCTTTTGAGCAATTAGGTACAACAAAAAATAAATCAGATGGTACTGGACTTGGATTAGCTTTGAGTCAAAAAATTATAGAAATGATGAATAGCCAAATTAAAGTCAAAAGTCAAATAGACATGGGAAGTGTATTTCAATTTGAGATTGAATGTCAGGTGGCTGAAGATTGGACAGAAACTAGTAGCGTTACTCGTACTGGCAGAATTGTTGGCTATACAGGTGATAAAAAGCAAATTTTGATTGTAGATGATAGATGGGAAAATCGCTCTTTACTTATTAATTTACTATCAACTGTTGGGTTTGATTTAATAGAAGCTGAAAACGGTCAAGATGGTTTAGAAAAAGCAATTCAATATCAACCAGATTTAATTATTTCTGATATAAAAATGCCAGTTATGCATGGATGGAATCTGCTTGAGGAGATTCGTAAATTAGATGATTTGAAAAATACATTGTTCTTCTTTTGCTCTGTCAGCACATCTGAGATGGATAGCAAAAAAGCCATAGAAGCAGGAGCAAACTATTTCTTAAATAAACCAGTTAAATCAAAAGAATTGTACCGGATATTAGCAAAGCAATTAAAGCTTACTTGGCGTTATAGCACTGAAGAAGTCATTAAACAAACAGCTTTAAAGCCACCTCCTAAAAATAATATTATAATTCCACCTGTTTCTGAATTATCAATGCTACTTGAATTTGCTAAAAGAGGTAAGATAAAAGGTATTCAAAAAGAATTAGATAGAATTTCACAAATAGATAAACAATATGATGATTTTGTTAACGAACTATATTCATTTGTTAAATCTTTCAATATTAATAAGATTCGTCAGTTTTTACAAGAAAATATAAAGTCATAATATTACAAAGTCCTATTTAAATATAAGAGATTAATATGAACCAATCTTACGAACAAGAATTTGACTCTAATAAGAAACTAGAAACAATCTTAGTTATCGACGACAGTCCAACTAATCTAGAAATTTTGCACGATGTTTTAGGAAATGCTGGCTACGAAGTTTTAGTTGAAATGGATGGTGCTAGTGGTATTGAACAAGTTGAGAGCAATCCTCCAGATTTAATTTTACTAGATGTAATGATGCCGAAAATGGATGGGTTTGAAACCTGTCGCAGACTACAAGCAAATCCATTAGCGAAAGATATTCCAATTATTTTTATAACCGCGCTTACAGAAGCAGAAGAAAAGGTCAAAGGTTTATCTTTAGGGGCTGTAGATTATATTACTAAACCATTTGAACAAGAGGAGGTTTTAGCAAGAATTAGTTTGCATTTAAAGTTACGTAAATTGAATCTAGAACTGGATAAACAAAAACAAGAATTAGAAATCAGAGTTAAAGAGCGAACTTCTGAATTATCTCAAACTTTAGATGAATTAAAGCAAACTCAATTACAGTTAGTTCAAGCAGAAAAAATATCTTCTTTAGGACAACTGGTGGCTGGTGTTGCTCATGAGGTGAACAATCCTATCGGTTTTATTTCAACTAATTTACACTATGCTAATCAATACATTGAAGATTTGCTTTTATTAGTGCGGCTTTTTCAAAAAAACTGTTCTAAACCCGGTAGCGAAGTTGAAGAACAAATAGAAGCTATGGATTTGCAACATATTGAAAAAGATTTACCTAAATTAATGTCTTCGATGAAATTGGGTACTGATACTATTAAAGGCATTATGCAATCTTTACGAAATTTTTCTCGTACTGATGGAGAAAATAAGAAATTAGTTGATATTCACGAAGGGATAGAAGCAACGTTATTGATTTTGCAGCATCGTCTCAAAGCTTATCCCAAGCGTCCTGCTATTCAAGTAGTTAAAGACTATAGTATCTTACCTCAAATTAAATGTTATCCAGGACAACTCAATCAAGTATTTATGAATTTATTAGCGAATGCTATTGATGTTTTAGAAGAATCGATGATTGATAATCAAGATTGTGATGATGGAAATCATACTTTTATGAATCCTCAAATTCGTATCGCAACTGCTATAGATAAATATCAAGTCAATATTAGAATTTCCGACAATGGCAAAGGTATGACAGAATCAGTTAAAAATGATATTTTTCAAGCCTTTTTCACTACTAAACCAGAAGGAAAAGGTACTGGTTTAGGACTGTCAATTAGTTATCAAATTGTGACAGAAAATCATGGAGGTAATTTACAGTGCTTTTCTTCTCCTGGAGAAGGAACGGAATTTTTAATTCAGATTCCTTATTAATTTTATTTAGGTTAATAAATTAGCAATTAGTAAATGAAGGGTAACTGTAAATATAAAATATATATTGATTTTTTATTTTCTATTTAAAAGGCTAGTTGAATATAATAATCTAAAACATAATCAATTTTTATTTATAAGTTAATACGTATATAAATTATCTGTTAGTCGTTACTTTATAAATTCAATATCACCAATTTTCTTATCTATTGCTCGTTTAATATTCGTTTAATGTTTGTCTAATTAAATTTTAACTCTTGAATCAATACCCGTAAAATTATATACTTAATTTTTGTATATTCGTTATATTTAGCAAAGCATCCTAACAAAGAATAGTGTGCTAAATAAGTATATGGAAGCGCGATTTCACATTGAAAGAGACGTAGCAATGCTACGTCTCTACATTAGTTTCATGTTTACTACAAAGTGTAGGTAAATTTAACCAATGTTTAATTCAGAAACATTTAAAGGACAATCTAAAATCTAAAATCTAAAATCCAAAATCTAAATGACCATTTCACAACAACCCGGTAAAATCAGTTCTACCGAATGGGTAACTGATAGCAATGGAAATTTTGCTATATCTATTCGTTTAAAAGGGGAAAGGCTTTTTCATGAAGTGTCACCTTTTCAAACCGTAGAAGTATTTGATACCCATGATAGAGGTAAAATGCTGACTATAGACCGCATGGTGATGTGTACCGAAGCGGATGAGGCAGCTTACCACGAAATGATTGCTCATGTACCAATGTTGATCCACAATCATGTTAAAGACGTACTGGTAATTGGTGCTGGTGATGGAGGTACTATTCGTGAATTAGTACTTCATCAAGGAATTGAAGCAATCACGATGGTAGAAATTGATGAAGCAGTGGTACGTGCTTCCAAGCAATTTTTACCTACTATTTCCTCAGCTTTGGAACATCCAAAGTTAAATTTACTCATAGATGATGGCATTAAATTTGTTAAGAATGCCAATGAAAGTTCCTATGACTTAGTAATAATTGATTCTTCAGACCCAGTAGGACCATCTGAAGGTTTATTTACTTTGGAGTTTTATCAAGATGTATATCGCTGTCTTCGTCCTGGTGGAGTGATAACGGTACAAAGCGAATCACCAATTTTTCATCAAAAAGCTTTTGTTGATTTAAATCAATGTCTTAAACAGGTCTTCGGAAATGATTCCGTACATTGTTACCTAGTATTTATTCCCATGTATCCTACCGGAATGTGGAGTTTAACTTACTGCTCAAAACAAGGAATTCATCCGGTAGAAAATTTAGATTATGAAAAAGCCAAGCAGTTTGTTGAAAAACATAAATTAAGATATTACAATCCAGAGATTCATCAAGCTGCATTTGCTTTACCTGGGTTTATTCAAGAAATGATTTCTTAAGCTGTTAGTTGCGCTTCATAAAGAAAGCAAATGCTTTACTTTCATCAAATTAAAGCGCAACTAACAGCCTAAAGATTACAGTTTTTCATGTGCAGACAAAATGATTTTTTCTGTTTCTTCCCAACCGATACAGGCATCAGTTACAGAAACTCCATGCTTCAAGTCTTTTAAATTACTAGGAATCTTTTGATTACCTTCATTTAGATTAGACTCTAACATCATGCCTACAATAGATGTATTTCCATCTGCGATTTGTTGTACAACATCTTCCAAAACATTAGCTTGTAATTTATGGTTTTTATGAGAATTACCATGACTGCAATCAACCACAATTCTTGGAGGCAAACCTGCTTTTTTCAACTGGTCTTCCGCTGATTTAACCGAAACGCGATCGCAATTAGGTTTTCCACCACCACCGCGTAAAATAATATGACCGTAATTATTGCCTTTGGTTTGAACAATACTGACTTGTCCCTGTCGATTTAACCCGAGAAAATGATGACTATTTTTAGCTGATTCAAGGGCATTTAAAGCAACTTTAATATTACCATCTGTACCATTTTTAAAACCTACTGGCATCGAAAGTCCGCTCGACATTTCCCGGTGGGTTTGTGATTCAGCAGTGCGTGCCCCGATTGCAGACCAAGAGATTAATTCGCTGATGTACTGAGGTATAATGGGGTCTAGAGCTTCCGTACCTGCGGGCAATCCTAATTCATTTATTTTTAGTAGTAACTCTCGTGCAGTTAATATGCCTTTTTCAATACGGAAAGAATCATCCATATCAGGGTCATTGATTAAACCTTTCCATCCAACTGTGGTTCTAGGTTTTTCAAAATAAACCCTCATAATTAGTAGTAGCTTATCTTCAACTTTTTCTTGAAGCTTTTTCAGCTTTTGGGAATATTCTAAAGCTAATTCTGTATTATGAATTGAACAAGGACCAATTACAATAAATTTTCTTCTATCTTCAAAATCTAATATATCCCTTAACTCTTGTCTGTACTTTAAAACATTTGTTTCTGCTAACGACGTTAAAGGTAGTTTTGATTTAACTTCTTGTGGTGTCAATAAAACGTGATAGTTCTCGATGTTAGTGTCAAACAATTTCTGACGTGTGGATTGTCCTACCATCATATGCTTTTACTTTGAACACTGAATTTATGCATATATTGTACCGAAAAAATACCAATTTTAAAAAATAAATTGTATAAAATATAATCAAATATTTGAACTATTTATAGTATTTTTGATGATTACAAACCACACTCAGTTATTGAAACTGAAGTAAATTAATTATCAACTGCATTTCTGTCAATCAATTTTGGATTTTGGATTTGTGATTTTGGATTAACGGTCTTTTTAACTTGTCCGATAGGACATCCGCAGGATTTTTCCATATTTAAAACTAGGGGCAGCCAACCAATCAATATTCAATCTAAAATCCAAAATCTAAAATCTAAAATATTTCGTTCATAGCAATAGTTACAGCCCTTAATTCGACTTACTGTAAACTATACTATTCCCTAACGGTTAAAACTTAGACTTAAAAACAGTCTTAGACATTTAACTCAATAAATCTTTGTGAGATAATAAAGTTTCTTGAAAAAAAGTGAACAATTGTTAGTGAACAGTTATCAGTGAACAGTGAACAGTGAACAGTGAATAATAAATATATTTCATAACTCCTAACTCCTAACTCCTAACTCCTAACTCCTAATTCCTAACTCCTCAAATGCTTGAAACCTCAGAACAACGAAACAATTCCAAAGATTATTCATGGAAATTCTGGTTTACTTTGCCAATTTACCCATTTGGAAAACGGCGAACAATCAGAAAGGAAGTAGTTAAAGATACTATTTGGACTTTTGACCAACTTCAAGGAATTTTCTACGTTGTCGTTCCGATTCGTATGACGGTAATTAAGCTTGATGAAGGGGGTTTGCTGGTTTATGCACCAATTGCACCGACCCCAGAATGCATCCGTCTAGTTGAAGAATTAGTGGCAGAACACGGAAAAATTAAGTATATAATTTTACCCACTATCTCCGGTTTGGAACATAAAGTATTTGTTGGTCCTTTTGCAAGACATTTCCCCGATTCGCAAATATTTGTCGCACCAAAACAGTGGAGTTTTCCTGTCAATCTTCCTCTAAGCTGGTTGGGTATACCTGCAAAACGCACTCAAGTGCTTTCAGAAGACACAAGTAAAACACCTTTTGCAAATCAATTTGATTTCAAAATTCTTGGTCCCATCGAATTAGGAGCGGGTAGATTTGCAGAAGTAGCGTTTTTCCATAAATCATCAAAAACGCTTTTAGTCACCGACTCAATCATTTCCGTCCCCGAACAACCTCCTGCAATTATTCAGTTCGATACATACCCCTTACTTTTCCATGCTAGAGACAAAGCAACTGATATAGTTACGGACACACTAGAAAACCGTCGTAAAGGATGGGAACGTATTGCATTATTTGCTTTGTATTTTCGTCCCAGCGTCTTAGATGTACCTAAATGGAGCGAAGTCTTTCGTGATGCTGCTAAAACACCAAAACGTGTTAAAAAAAATTATTTCGGCTTATATCCTTTCAAATGGAAGCAAAATTGGCAGCGTTGTTTTGAAACATTGCGAGGCGATGGTAGATTACTTGTAGCACCAATTTTACAGACTTTGATTTTAAATCGTGCACCTAGAGAAACTATTTTGTGGGCAGAACAAGTTGCAAATTGGGATTTTAAACGGATTATTCCCTGTCATTTTGACGCACCAATAGAAGCAACACCAAATCAATTTAGACAAGCATTTTCATTCTTAGAAAAACATAGCAATAACACTTTACCTCAAGAAGATTTTCAGGTTTTAGAAGAGATTGATACTACTTTGAATAAATTGGGAATTCCTTCAGCCAAGGAGAAGGTTTAATCAAGATAAAATTTTGCTTTCACCTGAGTGCATTTACAAATATTATTAAAATTTTCTCAATATCTTGAATCTCTTAAAATTATCATTTTGTTAGGTCAATGCAATTCGCAATATCACCCTCCGGTTGACGCTTAGAATCTGTCATAATATCTATAAAGTTTCTACTTTAAATTAAATAAAACCCCTAGAGAAGTTACCAGGGGCTGCAAACTATATAATAGGTCAATAAATCTTTGTTTTGAAGATAAAAAACCTTTCAATACTTAATTTTTCCTAGCTAAAACCCAAGTAACCATAGGCCAACGTTTAACATTTTTTGTTGCAACCCAATGTCCGGGATGCCAATTTGCATGGGGAATTGATTCAAACCTCAATCCCAACGCATTATAAACCCAAATAAACGGATTTCCCCAACCTCCCACATCAATAATTTCTCCATGTTCGCAAGCCAATAATTTCAAAGCATCCGGTGTAAATCTCCAGAAATCACTCGGTGTTGCATGTATTGGATTGATAAAACAAGTAGTGTGTAGCGCAATTCCACCCGATTTTAAAATACGGAAAGTTTCAGCAAAAGCAGTGTATGGATTACCCTCTATATGTTCTAAAACTTGGTCACTAACTACTGCATCAAATTGTTCATTCTGTATAGGAAGGTTTAGTACATTAACATCAGGGTATGTTAAATCAGTTATTTGATTATCGTCATAACCTAACAACTTCGCAAGATATCCTGATTCGCTAATAGATAAAACGCGATGCTCTGAAGGGCGTGAATCGCAGTATTTTGAAATATGATTGTACATATAATATCGCGTTACATGAGAACCTTTTTCTAATCCTAATGTACTCGCTCTGTAGCCTATTTTTACGAGGTTTTGAATTAAGCTTACTACCATATCTCTAACCTTTGCTATAGACTTATACAAATTGACTAACAAAAAGTTATTCTTACAGGTTTTGCAACATACTCATAACAAAATACATCCGAAATCCTAATTACATAAAAGCTTTTTATCCATATTTATAGAATTATAAGAACACGTTATTTACGTAATTTTACTATTTTTACTATCCTCAAATGTAACATTTATAGAATTAGCTTAAAACTATATTTTTTGACAAAAAGATACTGATAGTAAATTACTTTACTTACTTTTAATTCATCTAATCTTAGTTATATTCCCAAGCCGAAACCTGGGAATAAAAACATCAAACTTTATACCGTACCAGCAGCAGCACTAACAGCTTGCTCGTCTGCAATTCCAACTAACTTCGCGCTTAATTCCCACAAACGTTTTGCTTTATCATCATCTAAAGCTTCGTTAGAAACTTCCTGCTCGAAAGATTTTCTACCTTCTTTCTGACGATTTCCCCAGCTATAGTAAGAGCCGGATTTATTATATTCTGGGTCTGCAACTACTGCTGCAACTCTTTCACCAGCCAATTCTTCGGATACATATCCACCGGTAATATTCTTTTGAAATAAAGGAAATATTTTCTGGAATAGTGAATAGTGATTGCGGAATAAACCAGTTTCAGCAACGCATCCAGGATATAAAGAACTAAACACAATTCCGGTGGAATCGTGATAGCGTCTGTGTAATTCTCGCATGGTTAAAACATTGCAAAGCTTGCTATCTTTATAAGCTTTACCTGCTTTAAATTTCTTACCGTTAATCATCGAAATCGGTGCTTTGAAACCTGCTTCAAAACCTTTTAAATCTCCTAAATCTGGAGGTGCAGGAATAGGAATTTTTCCTCCTAATTCTTTCGGATTCGCAGTTACAGTTCCCAAAATCACCAATCTTGCTTCATCGAGAGACGATTTTTGCAAGTCTTCTAACATCAAGTTGCACAATAGAAAATGTCCGAGGTGATTCGTAGCAACGCTTAATTCATAACCGTCTTCGCTTCTTTGTGGTTCCTTAGCTAAAGGTAAATACACAGCAGCGTTACACACCAAAGCATCAAGAGATTTACCGCTTTCCCTAAAATTACTAACAAACTGACGGACGCTGTTCAAAGAAGCCAAATCGAGATGCATTATTGTATAGCTGTCGGATGACATTCCCACCTCGTTCGCGACCCTTTGAGTCTTTTCCAAGTTGCGACAAGCCATGACAACGTGCCATCCTTTTTTAGCAGCAGCTTTCGCAGCGTACAAGCCAACTCCAGAGGAAGCACCCGTGATGACAACCGTTGATTTGCTATTTTGTGACATATTTTTATAACTCTATAAATCTAAATATCAACGTTGATTTTAAATATGTTCTCACAAGTTGAATACTTACTATCGATATTGTTAAGAGTGCTTTACGAATATTAAGAATATTAAGGAAATTTTCTATTTTGAAACGGTAAATCTATTCGTCGTCTTCTAGGTTGTTATGTTCGGGACAACCAAATAACAAGCATCCACAATATTCTAAGAAGTAACTATCATTTATATCTATATTCGGCTTCCCTAATGCAAATTCTGCTTCTAAATTCCTTAATCGAGTAATTTCAGATTCATACTCGGCTAACTCTTGTTGTTTTTCTTCTTCAGTATCGTCTTTCCAATATTCATGATTATCTTTATTTTCTTTTATCCAAGTCTTCTTCTTTTCAATTTTAGAAACAATTAATTTTTGAAATAATTGTATATCATTTTTATATATTAAATAAGGAATAAATTCCCAACTAAGCAAATCATAATTATGACCGTCGCAAGTTTTGCAGCAAGCATAGGCAGTATCTTGGTCATCTAAAAGATAATATAGATAAGCTACCGAAAAACCATCTATAGTATCAAAATTATCAACACCATCAATAATCAGTTTTTTGAATTCTTCAGCTATTGTAAGAGCATCTTCTTTTTCGTTAAGCTGAATTTTAGTTATTGCTAAATTATATTTACTTTTATATTCAATATCGTTTACTTTCGCTGCTGCCATTAGATAGTCTTTCGCAATTTCAAAATTTCTTGATTTCGCGTATGCTACACCCAAATCATTCGCAATATCTCTACATTTTTCTTTTAAGTATGCAATTTCTAGATATTTGATAGCTTCTGAATTTTGGTCATTTATTAAAAGCAGAACTCCATATAAATGATATGGATAATAACTTTTTGGATTCATTGATATACATTCTTGCTGTATCTCCATTGCTCTTTCAATACTTGAATTTTCTCCATACCCTTCGTAATAAAACCACGCAAGGTTATGAGTTGACTTGACCGTTTTATTTGTCTGATATGCTTTTTCAAGTAGCTTTATATCTTCATTATCTTGCAATGACTTTGGATTTAGAAAATATTCAAGTGCAAGCTCATTCATTAAATTAGTATCTGTGGGATTTTCAGCTAAAGCCTTTTCTAACCGTTTTAGTTTTTCTTCTATTTTTACCATTTTTAAGC
>JBCBHT010000204.1:0-13404 GCA_038525335.1 Cyanobacteria bacterium J06621_15
CAAAATTTAATCGAATGAACTTGTTTAACCTCTTCACCCTTGCTCACAGCTTCCAAGTATTCAACTGGGATTCCCAAGCCAATCGCTAAACCTTGCATAGTTTTACGATTGATTCTAACCGTCAGCCCTCGCTCAATCTTACCCACAGAACGAGAATGGATACCAGCAGCATCCGCCAATTCAAACTGAGTCATTCTCAAATGCTTGCGGATTCTCGTTACATAGTCAGCAAGGGATTCTCTTTGTTGGGGATTTTTAAAAGTGTTCATGAAAAGCTGTCCATTTACACCCTTAAAAGATATATAATTTGCTTAGAAAAAACCTTGCTGTAAACACATAAATTATCAGCGTTTTGACTGTAACTTTAGCCACCATTGTAGTTGAATTCTTAGAGCGTCCTGGGCTGGCACCAAGTACCAGGAGAACATACGAATTTACTCTTGGCTCTTTGCTCAAAGAATATGGAAGTTGGTCAATAGAAATTATCAGTAAACAAACATTAGTTGAGTATTTAAATAGTCTTAGTCACTTAAAATACACAACTCATCATAAGCATCAAGCAATACTGCAAAGTTTACTTAATTTTGCAGTAGAATCCGGGTATATAAAATCTAACCCAATTCGTGGATTAAAGCAGCGTTCTCCACAACGAGAAAAAGGCGAGCATAAAAGCGATGATATAATAAGATATTTAACACCAGAACAATTAAATATACTCTATAAAGTCACTAAAAATGACCTACGGATGTCAGCAATAATTTACTTGCTACATCGCACAGGATGTAGAATAGGTGAACTTTTAGCCTTAAATTTAGAAGGTATAGATATTAAAAATCAAAAATTTCAGGTATTAGGGAAAGGTAATAAGAAACGCTGATGTTTTTACAGCGATGATGCAGCTAAATCTTTAGATGAATATTTAAAATATTCAAGACATCAAAATAGTAATGCGTTGTTTACAGCACAACACCCAGTTACCTTAGAAGTTACTAGAATTAGCTATCATACACTACACGATTATTGGCGTGAAATCACAAATAAAAATCCAGAATTAAATGGAATACGTATCCACGATTTGCGACATACATATGCTACGGAAAGAGTTGGATTGATGGGTATTGAAGAATTACGTTCTTTAATGGGACATTCCAGTATTCAAATAACATTGCGTTATCAACAAGTAACCTCTAAGAAAGCGGAAGAAGTTGCACGTAAAGCACTCAATAATTTAATAAACAATGGATTACAACTCTAAACATTCGCTTTCAAATAGTTCGCGGTTTTCTACCTTCCATTTTCAAGACGTTCCATAAGTTCTAAAAGAATCTCTACTCACTCATTTAAAAACCCCCAAGCTCTTATATATTATTTATTTCGGCTTGTTTTTGCCAACTGGTCGTGTTTGCTCGACCAATGATCGTAAAGCGGCAATCGCTGATTCTTTGGTCTTTCCCCACCAGTCAGTTTCATAGAGAACGGCGGCAATCATGAGACCGTCAATGGCTAGGCGCAGTAAATCGGCTTGTTCGGGTGTCAGACCATCTTCTTCGATCATGCGTTGCCGCCACTCCATACAGCGTTCGGTCAGGGTAGCGCGTAAGGTGGGATCAATTGCAACAGAGGATACAAGTACATGAATTAGCGCCCCATTTTCTTGCACAATCATATCAACAAGTGCGTCTGTAAAGCGCGTGCCGCTAGCAACAGCTGCTTCTACAGCCTCAATACGCTGTGTGGCAACATGATCGAGAAGTCCCCGCACCATATCTTCCTTGGTTTTGAAATGGTAAAAAAATGCGCCTTTACTCACTCCAGCCTCATTAACAACCCGTTCAACAGCAAGGGCGGTGACACCTTCGCGGATTGCAAGGTCTGTAGCGGCATCAAAAAGCTTTATACGTGCGGACATAGTCTAACCTCTTTTTTATGGTTAGGAATTATTTATACTGACCAGTTTGTATAATTATGCTAAAGAACTATTGCATCTATACAAACTGGTTGGTATAGTTATAGCATATATTTCCTAAAAAATAGAGAGTAAAATGCCATATTCCAACCGCCTTATGCCTGGTAAGCCGTTTCCTGCTATCACGCTCCCTACTACAGGAGGCAGTGAAATCAATCTGAATGCTTCCGGCTGGCGTGCCGTGTTTGTGATTCGTGGGGCGCATTGTTCCATCTGCCGTGAATATCTTAACCAGATTGAAAAACGGCGAAGTGGTTGGGAAGATAAGGGTATTGAGGTTGTTGTAGTCAGTGCAGACCCACCGGAAAAAAGCCAGATTTTTACACAAGAGGCAGGTTATCAAGGCATTGTGGCGTGCAGCCTTGATGTACCGGCTATGCAGGCGTTGAACCTTTGGATGACTGGTCCCGATGTGTCTACACTCGATTATGTCCATCCGGAGCCTGGATTCTTCTTCATTGATCCAGAAGGCAATATTGCAACGGTGGATATATCAAATCTACCTGCCATCCGCCCCGACCTCGACTGGATGGATAAAGGCTTCACATATATGACTAAAAATGGAATTCGCCCAACCTTTGGAAGCTATGAGGTATAAACATGACAACATCTCTAAAACGCAATGGTGAAACGGTATTTGTGACGGGAGCGACAGGCTATGTTGGCTCCGTTGTCTCGGAAAGACTGCAAGCAGCGGGATATAATGTGCGTGGTCTAACCCGCAGACAAGAAGAAGCGGACATCTTGAAACAAAAAGGTATTGAGCCTTTTGTAGGTGATGTGCGTGATAGAGATCAAATGGCTAAAGCCGCAGAAGGTACTTCCGCTATTGTGCATACAGCTGCCCCGAATGATCCTACTGCCGAAGGTGGTATGGAGAAGATGATTGCAGGTGCAGTGCAGGCATTGGAAATCATGGCTGATGTTGCAGAGGTCAATAATGCACGCGCTCTTATGACTAGTGGTACATCGATTTACGGGCATACAGGTGGAAAAACCGCAAACGAAACTACACCCCCGCAAGCTATGCCAGGCACAGAGCCTTTAAAAGAATTGGAAATTCGGTTGGCAGAGAGTGGTCAGGCGCATTTTATCCGTTTGGGTGTTGTCTATGGGCGTGATGAAAGTGCGCCCATGCGTAAATTTATTGAGTCCATCCGCAACCGTGAAAAACCCGCACTGGTTAATCCTGCAAATCGTTTATCGCTTGTTCAGATTGAGGATCTGGCAGACCTTTATCTTGCCATTTTGGAAGCAGATGCTCCGCCGCCTATTATTAATGCAGTTTCCGAAGTGTTAACCTGGTCGGATGTTGCAGAGGCGATTGCCAATTCCGCAGGCGTTTCAGACCAGCCGGACATTATTCCGCCCAATGATGCTATGATGCTGGGTGGTCCTGCCATCTTCATGCCGATTGATATGTCCGTGTCCAGTGATTTTGCGCGTTCAACGCTGGGATGGAAACCAAGCCGCCCCACTTTTAAAGAAAGCATGGAAAAGTCAAGTGAACCTCCAGCAGCCTCAAAAGAAGCCGCACCAAATCCGTAATTTTTTAGAGTTTACAAGTAAGTTTGCAAACTTATTATGAAATATCTACTGTCATTCATATTTTAGTGAATGGAGAAAGTGTTGAGCCTTTTGGTTCTCAAGAAACGAGCCTATCGATGCAAGAAGAATTTGAAAAGCGAGTTTTAGACGCTGCTCCCGAATGGAGCGAAAGTAAGTTATATCAAACATCGGTAGGCGTTTCTCAGAGAAAAACAGCTACACTTTTAATACATTTTCATAAATAATTTTGACACTATACCACTCTTCATAAGACATGATTTGAATAAAATTAATTTGTTTTTCAACGCACTTTTATGAGGTGCATTTTTGGTGTACAGAAGTTACACATACTTCTATTATCAAAAAAATAGCTGTTTACCCAAAAGAATATAAAATACTCTTTGGTTAAAGAATAAGAGATAAATTTTATAAATTCATATTTTATACAAGGGTGTTGCTATTTTTACTTAAATGACCTACAACTTCCGCAAAAAAAATGGGGCAGGCTTTTTAACAAACCCTTCGTCTTTTCCACCGAGACTTGTCCGTTCTGGGTCTCCGACCCAGAACGGGAAGCCTGCCCCATTTTTTTAAGGTTCCATCTCATGACCTCAATTAACCGTACTGCCTATCCCAAATTTAAACAATTCCCCGATGCCAAAGAGCTTGCAGAACTTTATACACCAACACCAGAAGAAATCAGATTTGTAAAGTCTAAAACTAAGAGCCATAATGGTTTTCTTAGTTTCATGGTAATGTTGAAATCTTTTCAAAGGCTTGGATATTTTCCACATCCCGAATTAGTACCAATCGCCGTAATTAAACATTTACGGTCGTGTTTAAAGTTACAGGATTGGGTAAAGATAATTCCTTCGGAACGTCAGCGCTACACTTACCAAAACGCAATTCGCTCATACATATTTGGGAGTTAAACAATACGATAAAGCAGCCCAGAAATTAATTGCTATCTTAGTTGCAAAACAAGCAGAAGTGCTAGACCACCCTGCTGATTTAATTAACGTAGCAATTGAGGTTGTTTCTACGAGTGTCCAGTGTTCTAGAAATTACTGAGATTCTTTATTTAGACCAACTATTGTTAGGAGATATTGAAGAGTCACTTGCAACGCTCAATCTACTAAAATCCCCACCCAGAAGTGCAACTCTTAGTGGGATGAAACAACTACTGGCTAAGTTTAGCGTTTCAGGAATTAGGGAAGGTGGTGCGGACGATGTTTCTGCTCGAATATATCTCCAACGTTAGGATGCGTCGAGAGATTACTGCTATTACTAATGTCGTAGAGAAATATCATCATTTCCTTGATTGGGTGTTCTTTGGCAAACAAGGTGCGATTACTGAGAATGATCCAATTGAACAAGAAAAGCGGTTGAAATACCTGGATTTAGTTGCTTCTGCTGTCATTTTACAGAATACGGTGGATATGTCGTTGGCGATTCAAACGCTGTCCGCACAAGGAGAAGAGGTTAATCCTAGATATCTTAAAGCTTTGAGTCCTTACGTGACCAGACATATCAAAAGATACGGAGATTATGTGGTGAATTTACAGGCGATTCCGCAACCATTAGAGGCGGCGATGAAACTTCCACCTGAAATACTTGAAAGCTAGATAAGGTAGGAGTTTTCAGACCATCTTGCAGGTTTTTACACGTATCTCGGCTCAATGCCCAATTGTCTGCCAAAACTGACCAACAGCAGGTTCGTGATATTGTACTTGTTTAAGACAACGGGATAATTCTGACCCTGGAAGACTAAACCCTATAGCATCGGTAAACTGTTCCGAAGAAATCAATCCACTAGAAGTATCTCGAACCATAATTTCATTCCATATTACTGGGATTGAACAACCAAAAAGTATTTGAATCGGAACAATTACCCGACTTTAGGTCATTAATTAAAATACTCCCTTTCTCCCCTTCTGTTCCGATATCGGAATTGTCCTTGATTTGCTGTGGCTTCGGCTTCGTAGATAACCCCATATCCTTAAGCAATCGCTTAAAGTGGCGATCGCTAATTTCAATTCCCAATTCTTTGGCTAAATGTTTTCTCAACCAGTTCGCTGTCCAACGACGAAAAGAATAACCATAATCCTTCGGATTTTGGTCAATAAGTTCTTTTAAACGTTCTAAATACTGCTCGTTAACTGCTTTAGGACGACCAATAGGACAATCCAGCCATTGATGAGCCATCCCACTACGTGCTATGTGAGTCCAATGCCGTACTGTTGCAGCACAACAACCCAAAGCACGACAAATTTGCGCTTGAGTTTTACCTTCGTCTGCCAGTAGCATAATTTGAATGCGCTGACGATATTGATTGGGTAAATCTTCTTGTAAGCTTTTTTGTAACAGCTTACGCTGGAATGCTGTCAATATATGAGCAGTATTAATACTTATGCTTTCAGTATTGATTTTATTATCTTCACGTATCATATTCGTAGAATTTACTTTTTGATTGGTATAAACCCGTGTAACGGAGTGACTCTCCAAGGTCGAATTTATTGGCGATTTATTTGCGTCAATATAGTAACTTTGCATTACAATGAGATTGTTTAAAATGTATTTCGGAGAATAATCAGTAATTACAGAATCTTCCAAACCAATCTTAATCCCCGAAATATAATACGTTTGAAAACTTGTTTTTATGCATTTTCTTGAACTTATCCCACTATTCTAAAAATGTTGTTGGGATATTCTGCGAACCCATTTTTAGAGTAAATTTTAAGCAACAATTACTTATTGTCAAATAGTTTATGGCTTTTGTGTTTTATTTATAAACACCCTCTCAGATTAAGAGAGAAAAATATATAGTGCATTCACTAATTATGCAAAGCTGATTGCATGATTGTGAATTATATTTTGCACAAAACTGTAAGTGGGTGTGCCTGCATTATTTGTCTCATTGCGAGCGAAGCGCGAAGCGTGTCCGTGCTTGACATAATAGCAATCTCAAAGTGTTGCGATGATTCACACCCTACTCTTCGAGAACAGACCTTTATTAAATATTAGTAAAGAAAATATTTTCTCAGATATTAACAGCATTAATTAAAAATTCAAACAGTGTAAAACACTCCTAATTTTAGGCGGCAATAGTAATTAGGAAAAATTATAGTGGTTATTTTAATGAAGTATTTTGTAGTACGTTGGTTCAAAAAATAAAATAGCGTCTTTTCTGTTCATGCGAAAAAATACAGTAGAAAAACTCAACTCATTTTTAATTTTATTCGCAAGTATTTATCGCGAATAAAATCAATTATAACTAGTTTATTTTATACTAAGTATTCAAAATGAGAATTGCTGCTCGCTCGCATAGTTCCATGACTTTACCGTGCATACCTTCATGCTCACCAGCTTTAACCTCAACAGTGATAAAGCCGCAGTTTTGTGCAATATGAGATTCAAACTTATGTAATTAGTTTTGCATGATTAGTGAATGCACCACAATTTTTATTCACGTAATCTAATTATCAATGGAAGTTACAACTTCACAGAAACAATTACACAGAGAAAAAACATGAATTTCAAAAAATTAATTGCAACACCTATCGCTCTTGGATTAACGGTTGGTAGTTTTCCTGTAGTAAATTCACCAGCTTACGCTAACTCTGCTGAGGTTAGTGTTCCTAAAGGAGTAGTTCGCAAAGCATTTAATTCAGCATTGAGTTCAACAAGAGTTCGTCTAGATAATTATGGAAAAAAAGGTGGAACTACTGGACATAAAAATTCAAGCTATATTTTATATCCCAATGGAAACAAGAAATCAGTATCGATTCCTGACTACAGATTTAACGTTAATAGTAGGAGACAGTTGAGATACTATGTAGATGCTATGAATACGTCATCTGTCAGGACTAATGCTAATGGCAAGGGCTTTAAAACAATTCTCAATTTTGAAAGTCAAGGCGAAGAAATAAAAACTAAATGTATCCGTAAAAGATTTAGAAAATGGAAACCATGTCTTCTTAAAATGGAAAAAGATGCTCATTTGAATAACTCAAAACTTTCAATGTCGTTTATTCCTGTTGCCTATAAAGGTTCTATTTCATACAAAAATCCAGTAGTTAATTTTCAAACTAATATAATAACCAACAAGAATTTATGTACGAAAATAAAAGGTTTTTGTAAGCATATCAGAGGTAGAGTTAAGAACGAATTTACCAGAAAAGTTGAAACTAGTTTTAAGAGTGGTCTAAATAATCCACAAGTAAAAGCCAAAGTAGCGAAGTCCGTTAAAAATTCACTCCGCAACCACTTAGGTAAACGTAATAATTGGAGAATTGTTTCAATCAGAAGTCAAGGAAATAATTTCATCTTAAAGTTGAGTAAGTAATTACATTTGAATTGGAACGGAAATATACTTTGTAACAGTTAAAAATATAGGATTGCTATTCAGGTTTGTGTCTGCATAGTATATCTAAATGATATATCAGTATATTTCCTTTTATTTTTCTCCAAAATCTCTAAATTTCAATATTTGTAAACATCAAAAAAGCCCGTAGGAACTAAATCCTGGGGCTATTATCTATGTAGCGGTACTCTTGGGTGTCGGATAAAATATTTGTTTCTGTATCACCGATGCCACCTCTGGAATAAAGTCAATAATTAAACTTAAAGCTACAACCAATTACCAACTAAAATAAAAGGAGACCAATAGTAGGGTTTCTTGTATTCTCCTTCTATTTCTGAAATTTTCTCTGGATTACGAATTAATGCTAGTTGAGCTTGCTGTAAAGCTTTTGCTTTGCTTTCCCCTGCACGTAAATTTTGGTAGAATTCTGTAATTAAAATTGATGTAGATTTATCATCTACTGACCATAGGGAAGCTAAAGCACTTTTGACTCCGGCTTGCAAGGCAATACCAGCTAAGCCGAGAGTAGCGCGCTCATCGCCTGTTGCGGTTTCACAAGCACTTAATGTTAATAAGTCAACTGCGTTAATACCGTCACCAAATTTTCTCAAAGATTTCTCTAAATCGTTTATAGTTAATTTTTGATTATCTCCCAAAACTAAAAATGTATCTTCAGGAATGATTCCGAATTGAGCGTGGGTAGCTATATGAATGATTGGGTAGTCATCTGTTTTTTGTCTCTCTTTCGTGCTGAAATCTTGATTACTCAGCAGTTTTGTATTAGAAAAAAGCTCTTGAATCGATGCAATTTCATTATTTACATAAGGTAAAGCTTCAAATACTTGCCCATCGATATTTGCTTCTTCACTGAAACCGAATACCATTGCTTTATTTAATTTCTTCCTAGCTTCCCTTGGTGCTGTCAAGTTTAAACTTGGCGTTATCGCTACCGCATATTTTTCAATCAGGTATTTATTTTGAGTTTTATCTATCAAAGCAGACATGGGAATGCTACGAAATAACCCATCTTGTACAAAAACTAAGGTTTCAATTTCTTCTTGTTTGAAATAGCCTTTATCTTCAAATGGTCTAATTATCCAGTCGTACAATTTTCTGGCTTGATTATATACTATTTGAGATTGAGGGGTGTCTTCTACAATGTATTCTTGTTGTCCTCTCAATTCTTTAAGAAAAGTATTTACTTCTAATTCTAATTTTTCCCTACTAATCGGTTTGTTATTTGATTCCTCAATCCACTCAATATGTTGCGATTTATCTGGCAAACTGAGCAATACCGCGGCTTTATTTTCTAGAAAAATAGAACTAAATACGGCAGTTTTACCTTCTTCACCTCCAAGCAATTCATCTACTTTCTGTGGCGTAATTAGTGCTGTAATACAATCGTTACCAAAATAATTTTGTAATTCTGCTAATCTTAGCGAATTGATGATTTCACGAGCTTTGTTGAATTCTTGATTATTTTGGTTCGATTCATTAACTTCTTTATTTACTTTTTGATTTAGAGTAGTTTTCTCAGTCGCTTTATCCAATTTCAAGGAGGCTAACTTGCGATATAAAGGTTGAATTACATCTCGAAAATCTAACTGTAAATCTCTTTCTGCTGTAATGATATTACCACGAATTTTTTCTAAGGTTTGAAAAGCTCGCTCATAAGCCAACATTGCGTCTGATTGTTTGCCTAATTTTTCTAATAGTCTTGCCTGCTGCCATTGCCATAAGTACAGACTATCTTTAGCTTGCAGTTTATAATCAGCAATTAGTAACGCTTTTCTGGTTAGTGTTAATGCTTGATTATAATCATTTTGACATTCATAAAAATGTCCTGCTGCTCCTAAAGCAAAAGACTTGGAACGAGAATCTTGGATGATATCGGCTGTTGCAATTGCTTTATCGAGAAATACCGCAGCTTCTGCATTGGAAAACTGTCTTTTTGTCGGGCATTGAGTCAATGGTGAAGTAAGGTTCTTATCAGTAGATAGGTTCGCTAAATTAATTGCTGCATATAACTTTTGTGGAGACTCAGGTAATTTGTCCAAGAGTTCTACAGCTTGAGTTTTAATTTGTTTGAGTTGATTGGTACTAAAAAGGCTGTTTTTATCTATTTCTGGTTGTGAAGACAATAACTGAGCATTTAACTTTGGAGGTAAATTTAACTGATTGCTGCGATAAATGACTTGAGTTAAATTTAGTAATGCTCCCATCTGAGCAGACTTGTCATTTTGTTCTACTGAATTTTGGTAACTGCTTTGAAAATAATTCCAAGCATTTCTATAATAAGATTTGGCTGCTTGTAAAAATTGCTCGTATTGATATAAGCCTCCTTTAAAAGCTGATTCTGTATAAAAGCTCCACAGTTTTGCTTTACCTAAATGGGCATTACCCAAGCTATTTAATAGCTTTGATTTTAAAGCAAGATTTTCTTGATTAATTTTTTCTTCGGCAGTATCTAAATATCTAATTGCTAAATTATATTTAGCTAAATTACGATAAGCTTCCCCAAGGCTTCCTAATACGAGAATTTCTCCTTCAATATCTTTCTGCTGACGAGATATTTCTAAAGCACTGGTTTGTAAGCAACTTGGATCAGGTTTAAGTTTACTAATATTTGTTTCTTTATCATTGATTTCTGCTGCTTCTTCACCACACAAAATCTGTATTGCTTTTTTAGCTTTTCCTGAATTGCTATATGCTTGTGCTAACTCAGTCATTGCCCTTCCTGTTTCTTGGGATTTTCCAAGCTGCTGATATAGATTTACTACTATATCCCAATGCTTGATACTGTTTTCTAAATCCCCAAGTTTTTGATAAGCACTAGCTAAATTTCCGCGAATCACGGCTTGAGACGATAAATTATTATTTTTTTGAGCATTTGCTAAGGCTGTTTCCCATTCTTCAATTGCTTTCCTAAATTGCCCTTCTTTGTAATTTTCTATACCTCTATTTACTAATTGAATTGTATCTTGGTTTTGTTGCACGGGCTTACCGAAGGCTATCTGCTTAGTTCCTAAAGAGATATTACTTATGAATGAGCAGAGTATAAAACTAATAGCAAATAAAATCCCTAAGATTCGATATTTTCTCCTTAGGTATTGTTTAGACATGATTTAACTCCAGTAACTTTGTCCACCTTACTCAAAAGTACTTTTACCACTAAATCCTTAAAAATATTAATTTTTTATACAGATTTAGTTATAAGTAATACTAATATAGTTTATTGAAAGAAAAATAGTATTTAAATGTAAAATAATTCTAGTTTTGTTTAGGAAAACAGCTTAAAGGTTTCTTTGGCTGGACTATTTAGCGATTTTTAAAAAATTTTACTTTGATACGACAATTGAACACTTTATTCTACGAAAAATTATTGGGGTGTAGCCGTGATGAATTTTTTGTAATTTATCGTATTGATTGCTAATTATTAAGGAGTAAGGCAACTTATATTACTGGTTTTGCGTTAATTCTAACTGGCTAGTTTTTTGCATATTTTTGGATACTTAGTAGTGCTATATTTCTAATTTCTGCTGTAACTGATGGCACAGGTTGTGCAAAATTATTTATTTTTTCAATTCTTTTAATTCACTTTTACTTTAAATAAAGAAACTTGTTAGATGGGTTCAAAAAATATAAGGATACTAACATTACTTTGTTCCGGCTTGATAATTCCTAGCTTTACGCCACTTGGAAAAATAGCTGATGCCCAATCAACTCCTCCCGATGGAGTGGAAATTCCCCCCAATACACCAGAGCGAATTGAAGAAACTATTCCCCAACCTCCCCAACCTCTACCATCTACACCGAAACCAATCACACCTCCGGCTTTAGAAGTTCCCTCCGATACGCCAACTGCACCAGATGGTACTAGTAGCGAGCCTATTAATGTCAGAAAAATTGAAGTTTTGGGTAATACTGTTCTCAAAGATGAGATTAACGAACTAATCGAAAAATATGAAAAATGCTCGGAGCAAGCTTGCTCTATACGTTTTGAAGATTTGGTGCAACTGCGCTCTCAGATTACTCAGCTTTATGTTGAAAACGGCTATATTACTTCCGGTGCATTTATTTTAAATAATCAACCTTTGGAAAGCGGAATTATTGAAATCCAGGTAGTAGAAGGTATTTTAGAACAAATTGAAATTAGTGGACTGAATCGATTACAAAAAAAATATGTCCGCAGTCGAATTGAATTAGCAACCAAGCCCCCCTTAAACCGTAAACGCTTGGAAGAAGCACTGCAACTGTTGCAACTCAACCCTTTATTACAAAGAGTAAACGCCGAATTAATCGCGGGTAGCACCCCCGGTAAAAATATTTTGCAATTGCAAGTGCAAGAAGCTCCCGCATTTAATGCAGGTATTGTTATTGACAACAATCAGTCTCCTAGCATCGGCTCCCTACAAGGAGTCGTTTTTGCTAGCTACAACAACTTATTAGGTTTCGGCGACCAATTTTCTGCCCAATACGGTTTAACAGATGGTCTGGATATATACAATTTAGGTTACGAAATACCAGTAAATGCCCTCGATGGCACTGTTAATATCCGCTACAGTAACAATAACAGCCAAATAGTTGAAGATCAATTTGCTGATTTGGGTATTCGCAGTGATTCCGAAACTCTGTCATTCGGCGTGCGACAACCCTTAGTTAAAAAACCCAATAGGGAATTTGCGCTGGGTTTGAATTTAGATTTACGCCGCTCCCAAACATTCTTACTTGATGACGAACCCTTCTCCTTTTCAGAAGGACCGGAGGATGGTAAATCTAGAGTTACGGCAATTCGCTTTTCTCAAGATTGGCTACAGCGAAATGCCAAACAGGTACTCGCAGCGCGATCGCAATTTAGTGTAGGTATCGATGCCTTTGATGCGACTACCAACGACAGCGGTATTGATGGAAGGTTTTTTAGTTGGTTGGGACAATTTCAATGGGTACAGCAAACCGGGAGAAACACCCTAATAGTTTCTAGAATTAATGCTCAACTGACACCAGATGGTTTATTGCCGCTAGAAAAAATCAGCTTGGGTGGAGTAGGTACTGTTCGAGGATATCGTCAAAACGAACTTGTTGCCGATAATGGGATTATTGGTTCTGTTGAATTACGTCTGCCTCTCAAATCAGACAACTCGTTACAAATTAGACCATTTTTTGACATCGGTACAGTTTGGAATAATGAAGCAGAAAACCCCGAACAACAGACTATTGCAGGTTTGGGATTGGGTTTAAGTTGGCAACCGTCACGCGATTTATTTTTACAGTTGGACTACGGTATTCCCTTGATAGAGGTTGAAGATGAAGGGGATTCGTTGCAGGAAAATGGTATTTACTTTACTTTGCGGTATCAGCCGTTTTGAGTCGTTTTTGCACTTTTGTGCAATGCTCTATGCAAATTTATGGTGTTCTATCTTCAAGGAACTGTATTTAAAGCAGCATGAAGTGTCGTTTCTTTATTGAGCTTAAATGATTACTGTATTTACAAGTCCAGTGGTTAAGCCTTTGATTATGCTAAGAAGTC
>JBCBHT010000205.1:0-13250 GCA_038525335.1 Cyanobacteria bacterium J06621_15
GACATTAGGACATACGAAGTGAAGCAATCTCAAAGTCTTGCGATGATCCGCAGCTTCGCTGAATGCGTCGTTCCACTTCGTTCCACTCGCAATGACAAATGATATTTTTACACATTTGGGATGCTCCCTATTAAAGAGTTTGATTTAAAGCTGGAACAGGTTGAATTTATTGCGAAAAATTCTGATATAAAGAATCTTCAACCGAGTAATTACATTGAAGAATATTTAAATAATTCCTATAGCTTTGCTCTGTCTTTAGGGACAGAAAAAGCAGAATCAGAATTTATAATTGCTCCTATACTTCTTGAAGTTAAAAATAAATTCAATAATAAAGTAACTTTTTTTTCGGGACAAAGGTTTGATATTGATGCTGATAAAAACTTAATTGGAATCTGTGATTTTATCTTTTCTCAAACCCAACAAAGTCTATATATAGAAAAGCCGATATTATTTATAGTAAAAGTTAAAGAAAGCAATATCAAGTCAGGCTTGGGGCAGTGTATAGCAGAACTTGTAGCTGCACAAATATATAATAACAACTTTGATAACTATATATATGGAACCGTAACAAATGGTAGAGAATGGCAATTTATTAGATTAAGAAAAAATAAATTAGAAGTAAATATAAATTTAGTACCTACCTATCCTTTAGAAAAACTAATAGGAATACTATATTGGTGCGTTGAAGCTAAATAGATTTATAGTTTAATGCTAAAGACGCGAAATTAAATTAAATTAAATCAAATCAAATCAAATTAAATCTCGCGTCTTAAAAGGATTAGTCATAAACAAAAACGTATTCGTAAAAATCGCTAGCTGTAGCTCCGTCAACAGAAAACAAAATTGCTAAATAGATAAATACAAATAGAGCAAAGTTTTTGATGAATTCCATGACTTAATATCTCCAAAGTTGATTTTGATTAATTTATCAGAACATTAATTAATTAGGGATGACTTAATTAACTTATGCATTTCTCGTTCGTTGTTGATATTAAGTATGGTTGATGACCCTGAATAAGCGCTGATTGTTAACTGAGCTTTAACTAAGAGTTATCTGAGAAAACTGAGAAATTGGTTCGTAGTTGCGCTTTAGCGCCAAAAATGTGAAATTAACGAACACAGCGCAACTAAGAACATATTTTTTTAATTATTTTAGGAAGAATTTCTTTGAGTTATTGTTATGCTATCTTCAAAATTCTGAATTATTGTTATGCTGTGTTTGCTGAACATATGGATTCAACAAACACAGCGCAACTACGAACCAAAATGCTTATTGTTCAGCTTCTTCGAGGAGAATTTCTCCGAATCATTCCTTGTTTAGCTCTATCGATTTCTGGTACTCTCATTGCATTTTCATCAGGAACGATACGAGAACCATATCTACTTGCATAAACTTGAGTAAATTCTGCACCAAAAAAGATAATCTGAGCAGCATAGTTAATCCAAGCTAGAACAACAACTAAAGAACCAGCAGCACCATAAGCTGAACCGAAGCTACCGTTACCTAAATACAAACCTAAAAGCGATTTACCAATTACAAATAATAATGAAGTGATAGCAGAACCAACCCAGACATCGCTCCAATCAATTTCGACATCTGGCATAAATTTATAAATTATGGCAAATAAAAGTGTAATTACAGCAAAAGAAATTATAAAGTTAGCGATTTGCCAAAGTAAATCAAATCCCGGTATCAAATTACTAAAATAATTGACCATCGCAGCCAAACCAGCATTGACAATTAGCGATACCAACAGTAAAAAGCCTACACCACCAACCATTGCAAAAGATAAAAACCGTTTGCGAAGAACTTGTACTAAGCTACGTCCGGGTTTTGGCTGTACTTCCCAAATAGTATTAAGTGCATCTTGGATTTGAGCAAAAACATTACTAGCACCAAACAGCAAAACCCCGATACTGATAATTGAAGCGAGATTACGAGTATCCGGTCTTTGAGCATTTTGCAGCGCTGTTTGAATCACTTCAGCACCATCTTTACCAACCAAACCTTGAATTTGACGGACAATCTCACCTCTAGCAGCATCATCTCCGAATACAGCACCAGCAATTGCAATTGCAATAATTAACAATGGTGCTAATGAAAAAATTGTGTAATAAGACAAAGCAGCAGCCAATCGAGAAGCTTTATCTTCATTCCATTCTTTAAAAGTTTCTTTTAATAACCTCCAAATCTGCTTTAAACTCATCAAAATTCTCCTTCTAGGGGGACGTAACCGATTTATTATTCATTGATACTAAAAAAATCTACTTAAAAACATCTTCCCTAAGTCATTCGTGTCGCTTTCTTGAGGAAGATTTATATCAGTGAGCAGGGAGCAGTGAACAGTGAACAGTAAACAGTCATCAATCTTAAATTTATTACTAACTCCTAACTTCTAACTCCTAACTCCTAACTATTTCAAGCTTCGGCTAAAATCAAGATATTCAAACACTACTAGAAGGTATTGGCTGTGGAAACAGCAACTTGTCCCCGTTGCAAACAACCCGTAGACTCACAGGCTATCACCTGTCCTTTTTGTCGTACTCAATTAAAAGCTTACGGACATCCCGGTATTCCGTTACATCGTGCTGACGGGGATGAATATCTTTGTGACACCTGCACCTACCATTTTGATGATACCTGTAACTATCCTAAACGTCCCCACGCCAAAGAATGTACACTCTACCAAAATGAAGAAAAACGCAATTTAGAACTCCAGCAGAAAAATCAAAAACCCAGTTTGAATACAAGCATTAATAACTGGATAAGACGTAATCAAAGTTTACTATTAATATTTGTTTTATTACTCATATGTTTTTTACTCGTTCTTTCTGGATCTTAATTTATTTAGAAAAAAGGGAGTGGGGAGTAATGAGTCATAAGTAATGAATAGAGAAGATAATTTTATTGTTTGACCTTTGACCTTAATTACTGTTCACTGATGATTCACACCCGACCGGTGAACAACTGCTCACTGAATTTTATACTCAACCAGATTTAAAGTCCTACCACTTAAATTTCGTTTTTCATAAGTCCTGATAATCTCTCCACCCAATTTTTCCGGTATTTTGCGACTGGGATAATTTTCTTTGTCTACTGGGTAAGTAAAATATTCGCAGTCTAGGTTTTCTTCACACCAGTTCTTCATTGCTGCGACTGTTTCTAAACCATAACCGTAACCGTGAGCAGTTTTTTTTAACCAAATTCCAAATTCTGGGCGCTTGCTGTTGATGCGATGAATTCCAGCACAACCCAAAAATTCTTGAGAATCTTTTTTTAAAATTACCAGTATCAATTCATGCTCATTTTTCATTCCCGTCAAAGAATTTTTAATAAATGATGCTGTTTCGGCTATATTTTTAGCCGGACGAGGATACATGTAGGTGGTAATTTCTGCAGTAAAGGTTTCAAAAATAGGCTTTTTATATGATAACGATATAGATTTCAATATAAGCCGATTACTTATAATTTCTATATTTAATAAAGAATTATTTTGCTGCGCTCGTTGTTGAAATATTTTACTGATTAGGTCTTTAGCTAACTCCATTTTTTTATACTCCCTTTTTTATATAAAGTCGAATATATTGTCTAAAATTTAAAATACAAAGATACTTTGTTATGCGTTGTTTTATGTTGATATAACCTTATTTAGCCAAATAATCAATACTAATTAGTATATTTACTAATATTAAATAAAAAATGTTTACATATTTATTATGTGACTATTATCACCTATAAAGCACTATATTTTCATCTAGTTTAATAACAATATCATTAACTAATAAAGTTTTGATAAAACAAGTTTAAATTCATCTTCACATGTAAGCCATATCGCTTCAATAAAAAATGTTATCAGAACACCATTTAAGAAGCTAAAGTTTTGTTAAGATAAAAAGAAAGCGTGTTTTCTCGGCGGAAATAGAAAGCTGCATATTGGAGAATTTTATAGCGCTAGTTACTTTTTTAGTTCAGGTAAATAAGCTATGACCACCTACATTTTATTTGATGAAGCCCTACACATACTTGTAAAAGCTTTCCTAGCTTCGGTAATTTTGCTACTTACAATATCTGGAATCGGCTTAGCAGTCATTGAGACAATAGAAAAAGGAAGCTCAGACAATCCTTGTCCTTAATAGTTCCGATAAAACTACGGATAAATAATAATAATCCATCAAAAAAACTCAGTGCAAATGTTCGCTCAAGACTAATCTTGGGAACACTATACTTATATAAGTTTTTGGTAGTATTCTTTACCTAGAAAAATATTATCTACGTATATGTACTATTAAGAACACCCTATTTGAGGAATAAGTTGTAATGAGTCTATTTGATAGAGCATCGGGTTCTCAAAGCAGAGTACAAAATGCGCTCAGTCAGCCTGAAGCTTTTGCTGCTATTGCCTTGATTGCAGTTGCTTCGGATGGAAACGTTTCTAAGAAGCAATCGCATGATATCTATAAAGTACTGTCTAATCTGAAGTGTTTAAACAGTCAGTCCGAGGATGATATGCAATCGATGTTCGAGGTACTCTCGGGTATTATTCGGCACGAGGGAATAAATAATTTATTCGATTCTGCGAAAGATTCACTTTCAGAGGATTTGAGAGAAGCAGCATTCGCGATAGCTGCGGATTTAGTCTTAGCTGATGGCAATCTCGTTGAGGAACAACACTTCTTGATTGAGTTGTATCAAGCTTTGCGTATTCAGCCAGAGATAGGTCAGAAAATCATTGAAGTGATGTTTATTAAGAATCGAGAATAGCGGCGAATAAGAGCAAAAATTTAATATCTTTCTTAACGAGTGGATTGGTAAAAGCAATATAGGCTCGTATCGAAATACCGCATTCACTATAAATGTTGTATTTTTTACTTCAATATTGCTGACCGATACTAGAAGTTGATAAATAAAATCGAATAATTTTTTTTCAATGTGCCATTTCTAATGTTAATTAGGAATGGCACATTTTGACAGTGAGTGAACGTAGAAAGTATAGTACGCTGTCTCAATAATCTTGATGGGTGAAGAAAGGGAGGAGGAAGATGTGGAAGAGGGGGTAGAAGAGATTTTGATATTGCTCGTTTACCCATCAAAATTAATGTGGTGGGTTACTACTAGTCCTTTTCATTAATTCTAGTGGGTTAACTTATAGCTCAAGCCTTTAATTTAAAAGGAATCTAGACTTTATCTAACCCGTCAAAACTAATGAAAAGAACTACTAATTTGTCCCATTAAAAATGACTGGTGTAGAGACGTAGCAGTGCTACGTCTCCCGACGTTTGAAAGAAAACAAACCCATACAGAATTAACGGGACAGACCATTACTGCTGTATTTCATTAATTTCCACAGATGGGATGCACTGCTACGTCTCCCGACGTTATGAAGAAAATAAACCAATCAAAATTAATGCAACAGACCACCAGAAGCGAGGAGAATGTGGTGGGCTATTAATTATTAATTATGAATTACTAATTACAAATTAAGAATTATTTTTACTAATTTCGCTTTAATGTAACAACAATATGTGAAAATGTTAAATTCAGTACTTTATGTTTTTCCTAAAAGAACTATAGGATTAGAGGACTTTGTTTGTGAGGGTTACTTGCAAACAAACCGATGATTTTAATCATTTAATAAACTAACGCATTATTATCCCCAATACCCGGTATTATGCCTTGTTCCGCCACTCTTAAACAGCTAGTTGAATTGCTTGGTGCTAACAGCGTAAATCTGTCAGAAACAGCACTCGCACAATATTTTTTTGGTATACAAACAGACAGTAGAATTATTAAGCCAGGAGAAGTTTTTGTCGCTTTTCGCGGTGAAAAGTTTGACGGACATAGGTTTGTCGCTACAGCTATAGAAAAAGGTGCTATTGCAGCAATTGTTGATTTTGAATACGAAAATCCGCAATTTCCCGTATTACAAGTAACAAATACTCTAGAAGCTTATCAGAAAATTGGTCAATGGTGGCGCAATCAATTTTCAATCCCCATAATCGGGGTTACGGGTTCAGTTGGAAAAACTACAACTAAAGAGTTAATAGCCGCAGTTTTAAATACTCAGGGAAAAGTCCACAAAACTTATGCCAATTTTAATAATGAAATTGGGGTACCAAAAACGCTGCTAGATTTAGTTGCAGAACACAATTATGCTGTCATAGAAATGGCAATGCGGGGACAGGGGCAAATAGCCGAACTGACTCAAATCGCTTGTCCAACAATTGCTGTAATTACCAATGTGGGAACCGCGCATATCGAGTTACTGAAGTCAGAAGAAGCTATAGCTCAAGCAAAATGTGAATTATTGGCGGAAATGCCCAAAGATGGGGTGGCTATCCTTAACTACGATAATCCCCTATTGATGGAAACGGCAGCAAAAGTTTGGCAAGGTAAAGTTATTAGCTTTGGTTTTACTGGGGGAGATATTCACGGTAAGTTAATCGATAACTATACTTTAGAAATTGATGGTTTGCGCTTACCTTTACCAATACCCGGAAGACATATTGGAGCTAACTACATGGCAGCTTTAGCTGTTGCTCAAGTTTTGGGTATTGATTGGAATGACTTTAAAAACGGTATTACTGTAGATATGCCGGGAGGACGCTCTCAGCAATTCACTTTGCTTGAAGATGTGGTAATTTTAGATGAAACTTATAATGCAGCGCCAGAAGCAATGGTTGCAGCGCTAAATTTATTAGCCGAAACTCCAGGAAAGCGACGCATTGCTGTATTGGGTGCAATGAAAGAACTCGGAGAGAAGTCCCAAGAACTACATCAATTGGTAGGAGAAACCACCCGCTCCTTAAACCTAGACGCATTGATGGTATTGACTGACTGTGACGATGCAAAAGCTATAGCCAAAAGCGCCAAAGGTATCCCTACGCAATGTTATTCAACTCACGACGAACTAACAACTGGCTTAAAGCAATACCTTCAAGACGGTGACCGTATTTTATTCAAAGCAGCACATTCAGTCGGATTAGATAAAGTAGTAAGCAAATTACGCCAAGATTTGACAAAATCGGCAGCTTAAAGAGTTAGGAGTTAGGAGTTGGGAGTTAGGAGTTAGGAGTTAGGAGTTAGGAGTTAGCGGAAAGTTGAGCCATTGCGGTCTTGGGGTCTCCCCAAGTAGAGCAAATGGCGTTGGGGTGTCGGTCTCTGTCCCCAAAACTTTCCAAGACGGATTTTTGATTTAGAGTTGTTAATTATCAATTACCAATTACCAACTAACAATCCCCAATCCCCAATCCCCAATCCCCAATATTCATCTATTGCCAACTAAAAAATAAGTCCGAATGTAACGCCTTTGAAATAAAAATGCACCTAAGTTAGTAAATAAACAAGTGATTGCTAACCACAACAAAATATAAGTTGGAACGGCAACAACACCAATCGAGAACCAGGTGTATACGTGCAATATCATTACTGCTGCAAAAAAAGTAGCAACAACTGCCGATTGCAAAACTTGAGCCAACGGACGATGAAGTGCAGCAAGAGCCATTGTTGACAACGTAGCGATTAAATTTGCTGGAACCAAGAAGGCACAAATAGTTACGCAGTGGTTGCGAGAAAACTCAGTGATTGTGTTAATATCAAGCATCAATTTTTGTTAATATTTTCCACTCGCTACCATTTATGTAACACATTTGTGAAAAAAGTAAATGTGTTCAATTATATATTTTTAACTTAATTAAGAAAAATTAAGATTAGTTACTAAATATGAAAATTAATAAATATAAAAATCGTTTTTACATTTCGATTTAAATAGCAGTTTTCAGTTGAGTCCAGCACAAACGGAATCTCAGTTATTTCTCTGCACACCTTTGTGCTTACTAAGGTGTGTTTAATTTGTATTCTATTGAATTGTAAACTGCTATATTTACCTGTTTAATGAGCTTTTCTATTTCACGAGTTACAGTTTCAGAAATTTCTGCTGTACATCAAATATTAGTCGAGTGTGGTTTAGATTTGCGGAAAAGATTCAATCTGTCTTATTGGGTTCCACCTTACCCAATAGAAAAAATGCGAAAAGATATTAACAAGATGGATATTTATGCAGTAATGCTGAATTCTGAGCCAATCGGTACTTTTACAATTGAAACGAAAATGCCGTCTGGTTATCTCAAATACGGTGATATAAACTGGCAAAATCCGCGCTCATCAGCTTTTTATATTCATAGACTAGCAATATTGCCGTTATTTCAAGGAAAAGGAATCGGTACTTGGTGTTTGCAACAAATTGAAAATTTAGCAATAAATCATAATTATTCTGCGATAAGACTTGATGCAGTCAAGGTAAATCAAAAATTATTAGATTTCTACGAAAAATCTGGTTACAAGAAAGTAGGTGAAATAATTTTTTATCCAGAAGATAAATACGAAGATGCTTTCGTGTTTGAGAAATTACTTGCTTGAGCTTGAACAATGCAAATACCTGTGATTATGAGTTTTTTGTAAAATAGCAAACTTTTGGGAAATAAACGAACCGAATTTAAACATGTAATCTTTAATTTTTTATTTTTAACTTTTAACTTTTGACCTTTTTTCATATTTGTATATTACTGTCATTTAATAATCAGCATAATTAGCGATAAGCTTGAGCGTGCAAAACGTAAATAATGTTTGATTGAGAGTAAATACTTATGAAAAAAATACTATCTATTGTGTTTTTGGTGATACCTTTATTGCTTTTCACCTCTGCTTGTGGAGAAGAAACCCAAGCACAAGTAACCTCTAGAGTTGAACAAATTGCCCCTGCTGTTCAAAACGCAGTTGAAAGAACTAAAACAGCAGTTGAAGCAGTTGAAACAGCAACAATGGAAGCAGTTGAATCTGTTGTTCATAAAAAAGAAGAACCTGTAGTTGAATCTACAGAAGTTGTTGTAGAAGAAAAACCTGCCGTTGAAGCTGCAACTATAGAAGTAAAAAAGGAAAAGCCTGCCGCTGAAGCTGTAGAAGTAAAAGAAGAAACAGTAGTAAAAGCTGTTGCTATGGCTGCTCCTAATCCTGAAGGTGCCAAGGTATTTTCACAAAATTGTGCTGCTTGTCATGCAGGTGGAAGAAACTTGGTTAATGCAATGAAAACTTTGAAAAAAGAAGCTCTTGTAAAATACGATATGTATTCTAAAGAAGCAATTTCTTACCAAGTAACAAATGGTAAAAATGCAATGCCAGCTTTCGGAAACCGTTTATCTTCCGAACAGATAGAACATCTAGCACAATATGTTTTAGCTCAAGCTGATAAAGGTTGGTAAAGCTTTAGCTTGAAAATTTAAATAAACGATTAGATAATTTAGTGGTTAATAGTCGTTTTTTTTGTATTGATAACTACGAAAAAAATAACTATTAACCACTAATTGTATATTAGTGAGCTTCTCCAATCCACTATCTTTTATTTATATGAATAAGTTGTACCAAGCTTTTGGCGTTTTGGTTATGGTAATGATGCTGATGCTATTTTCCTTTCCGAATCAGGCTTTGGCATTAGATGGAGGTGGCTCGACAGAATTATTTAAACTTGGTATTACGAACTTAGAAAGTAATAAATATATTGCTGCTATTGAGAATTTTTCTCAAGCTATTGAAATTAATCCAAAATTAACCAAAGCTTATTACAATCGCTGCTTAGCTTATCTACATTCATCAGATTACCAACATGCCATAACAGATTGTAATACAGCAATCGAGCAAAATCCTCAGTTGTTTGAGGCTTATTTAAATCGAGGAGTGGCATATTACAATCTACAATTATCAGATGCTGCTATTGCTGATTTTAACTATTTTCTTACGACTTTCCCCTTAGATTATCGACCTTACTATAACAGAGGTTTAGCATATTTTGACCAGCAGAAATATCAGCAATCAATCGGCGACTACAATAAAGCATTAGAACTAATACCTAACTCCAGACATAATTTTATTGCCAAAATATACAATAATAAGGGTATCACTTATTTACAACTAAAAGATTTTTATTTAGCTGTAAACGATTTTTCCCAAGCTATTTCTTTAAATCCTGAAGATGCAGCTTTTTACGTAAATCGAGGTCATGCTTTTCGTCAGTTAGAAAAATACGAACAAGCAATTACCGATTATACGGAATCGATTCGACTCAATCGCAAGCAAGGTTCAGCTTACATCGGTAGAGGTTTCGCTTTCTATAAAAGTGGTAGACAACAAGAAGCACATGAAGATTTTCTTCAAGCTGCTGAATACTTCCGGAGTCAAGGAAATATGAAAAAATTTCATCAGCTGCTTTATGTAATTAGAATCCTACGTCGCAATTTTCCTTTTTTATCTAAAGCTGTGCTGGTGTAATCAAGTCAATGGAGAGTTTGTTTCAATATCCGCTCTCCTTTTTTACTGATTCTCTACCCTGCGTATTTTAAAATATCGATAAAAATATCAAGAATTCATGACTTTATTGCCATTGATTTACTATTTTTAACGGGAATAATACGGTTATTCAAAGTAGTCTAAAAAACTATTACTTTTCAAAAATAGTATTACCAACAGCAATGTTCATTAATAACCATCACTAAGTAATATTAGCAATTAGTATATTTAGAATTCCTGTTAAATAAGGTACAAATATATTATCTAAGTAAGTTTAATTATCCTTAGTTCTGGTTAAAAATGATATTCATTTAGATGTATATATTCATTTCGGGCACTAATTAGTATTAATAACATCTATATACTTAGCAATAAGTTTTTTTGCCTATTACTTTCGGATTATATTATGGGTTTTGTTCTGATTAAAAACTGAATACAAGTATAAAAGATATTAAAATGCACTTTTTTTTTATAAATTCAAGATAGATTGTGACAGATTTTGTAGTGGGTAACAGGAATTACAGTTCTATAATTTGGTTGCAGATTACAATTGCACAAATACTAATAAGTTCGGATATTAAATTGACAAGGGGATATTCATAAGCAGAAATATCTCTAAAGGTTATTATTTGTATCTGAATTTAAAGAGTAAAAGTATTCTTAACATAGAGAAAAATGTTTGATTTACATCCGCGTTTGCATCTACACACTTTTATAAGGTCACCACGTAGTTATTTATATTATTGGCAAAAATAAGTTTTTTTTAAGTATAAGTACGCAGTTTTCCGGAAGAACTGTAGGAAACTCTGTGTAAAGGAAATATGGGTATTAGTAAAATGAAATACCATGAATGATATTGGATTGCTGATAACGAGTGCCCTTGTAAAAGGACATCCATCTGTGCCCTATTTGTTTAATGAAACAGCAGTTGAGCTTAATTTAAGCGTTAAAGAATCAAATCTTATTCAATCAACTGGTAATCGCACTCCTGCTAGCGTTACACCACCAGAATTTATTAGACCAAGTGGTATTCAGATAGCTAATCGTGTTTTTTCTAAAAAAAATGAAGATGTATTACAAAAAATCCGAAATCGAATAGATTCTCTTGATTGTTGTCGATTAGGTGGCAGAGTAATTTCTGCCACCGATAAGCCAATTATTATAAAAAGTCCATCGATAGATACTTCGTCTTTAACAAAACAGGAGATTATATTACCTGCTTCGACTTCTCCACCTAGTTTGATAAATGCTATCGAAAATACAAATTATGATACTCCTCGATTGCAACAGACTTTTGCTGGAGCTAATCGATTAAGACGAACTAATTCAGTTGTATTTTTTAACAGCTACACTCAAACTTTGCCAAATTTGAGGTTTGGTACTTCCGGTTTGTCGGTGAGAATACTACAGCGACTGTTATTAGCTAATGGCTATCCTATTAGAGTTGATGGGAATTTTGGCGCTCTTACAGAAACTGCTGTTAAAGCTTTCCAGAGTAACCGGAATTTGGTTATAGATGGTGTAGTTGGACAACGGACTTGGAACGAATTGACAAGGGAATAAAAATGTAGAGAAAAATACTTTGAATCATGCCTTAGAAAAAGTCTGTGGATAAGTGTTTTAAAACACATTTGACCTCAGAGTTTTTCCGGATGTAAACTTATGATGCTGTCATAAGTAGTGTAGGTATTAGGAGGTCAAATAGATGACCGTACTGGGTTTGCTAGTGGCAAGCTTTGTAACGCAGGGGCAACCGTTTCTGCCTACATTTTCGATGTTAGTTAGCTTTCAACCGGAGAAAGTTCAACAACGCTTATTTGACCGTCAGCGCTTGTCAACTTTTGTCGTTCGTATAGGTAATCAGTCCAATTCACCTTCTAACAATATAAGGTATCAAAAAATACTTTTCAAGTCCCTGGGTAAAATTTCTCATAATTCAATCCAAAGGCATCAGAGAAAAGTAACTTTTAACCATATATTAAAAGACTTATCTATAAGTACTAAGCCCTCGTTAAACAAAAGCTTGCCATTTAATACTAAAAAAGAGTGGGACACCCCACGGATGCCTCTATATCAGGCAGAAGAACGTTTACTGGCGCAATATTATCGAGGTCGTCAGCTACCAGTTTTGCGTTATGGCAACTCTGGGAACGCCGTGCGGGTGTTGCAAACACTATTGACATACAATCGTTACGGTGTGGGTATAAATGGAAGATTCGATGTATTGACGGAAACTGCGGTAAAAGCTTTTCAAGCAAATCGACGATTAAAGGCAGATGGGATAGTTGGATCTAGGACTTGGGGAGCATTAACAAATTACAGAACATATCAATCCAAAAGAGACCCGATGGAAATTCCTATGTTTGGGAATCAGTTACCATTACCTTGGCAAAGAAGCTTTAGAGGGAATTTCGCCGAGTCAACTTTAAGTATTTAGATTATATATTTAGCGATATTGATGTTTTGTAAGTTGCTGTTGCGCTCTTGGTTAATACATTAAGTAAAATAATGATTCAAGGTAGCGCAACAAGTCTTCTCTTTGTTCTTGAGATGTAAAGTTCCAAAAGCCATAAATTCGCGTTAAAGTAAGCAATTTATTAACCGAAATAATTTTAGATTTTAGATTTTGCGGTCAAGTTTTTGGATTACAAATTATTTCAAGTCCCTAGTTTCAACTATGGAGATAATCTGAATATGTCCTTATCCTAACGGGTCAATTTGTCCTTTGGACACACTACGTGTATCGCTCTCCGAGCGACGCAAGCCTTACTCGCGGCACGACTCGACCTTAGTAAGGCTAACGTAAATCCAAAATCGTTTGACGTGAATTTTCCAACTATAGGAATCCGGTTTGATTTCTGAAAAAAATTAGGTATTTGTAGGGTGTGTTACGGCTTTAGCCTAACGCACCGAA
>JBCBHT010000206.1:0-13208 GCA_038525335.1 Cyanobacteria bacterium J06621_15
TTGTTGTAAATTGGTAAATCTACAACAATCGTCCTTATGCTGAATATATAGCTTGGTTGGGACAGCAAGATTTATCAGCAGCAGAAAAATTTTGGAAAACAAAACTTGAAGGATTTACTACACCAAATATTCTGCAAGTAAAACAGTCATCTTCAAATTCAACAAAACCAAATTGGACTCAACAGGAAATTGCTTTACCAGCTACCATTACCAATCAACTCAAAAATTTAGCTAAAAACCATCAATTTACCCTCAACACTTTGATTCAAGGTGCTTTTGCTATACTTTTGAGTCGTTATTGCAATCAAGATGATATCGTCTTTGGTGCAACAAGTTCCGGTCGTCCGGCTACGCTTACCGGGTCTGAATCAATGGTAGGATTATTTATCAATACACTACCAGTACGAGTACAAGTTGACCCGCAAGCATCGCTAATTACTTGGTTGCAAGAACTGCAAAATCAACAAGTAGAATCATTACAGTACGAATATAGTCCGTTACTAGAAATTCAAAACTGGAGTGAAATTCCCCGAGGTGCGACGCTTTTCGAGCATATTTTAGTATTTGAAAACTATCCGGTTGATGCTTCATTATTACAATCCCAAGCTGGACTAAAAATTGAAAAAGTAAATTCCCTGGAATGGACAAGTTTTCCTTTGACAATTTTAGTTTCAGCAGCGAATGAACTTAATTTCAAAATTAAATATGATTCAAATCGTTTTAATAATGATACAGTTGAAAATTTATTAATTCATTTCCATAATCTCTTAGAAAATATTGCTAATAATCCTGACTATTCTTTAATAAAATTACCTCTATTAACAGATAAAGAACAGCAATTATTAACAGAATGGAATTCAACACAAGCTGAATATCCAAAACAATGTATCCATGAATTATTTGCAGAACAAGTTGAGCGTACACCTGATAAAACTGCGGTAATATTTGAAGACGAAAAGCTTACTTATCAAGAACTGAATATTAAAGCAAATCAAGTAGCACATTACCTACAAAGTATCGGAGTTAAACCAGAAATCTTAGTTGGTATCTGTTTAGAGCGCTCTTTGGAAATGGTAATTGGTATCTTTGCAATCTTGAAAGCAGGTGGTGCTTATGTTCCCCTCGACCCAGAATATCCTCAAGAGCGATTAGAATTTATAAAAGAAGAAACTGAAGTAAAAACGGTTTTAAATCAAGAGAAAATTCAAGAAATTTTATCCAATGCTACTCAATTTACCAAATCCAATCCTGTAAATAATACAACTTTAGAAAACAGTATTTACGTAATTTATACCTCTGGTTCAACCGGAAAACCCAAAGGAGTAATTAATACTCATCGCGGCTTAGTAAATAGATTGTGGTGGATGCAGCAAACCTATCAACTAACAACAAATGACCGAGTTTTGCAAAAAACACCTTTCAGTTTTGACGTTTCCGTTTGGGAATTTCTTTGGACATTATTATTTGGTGCAACTTTAATTGTAGCCAAACCGGGAGGACATAAAGACAGTGGATATTTAGTAAATTTGATTAAACAACAACAAATTACCACCCTACATTTCGTTCCTTCCATGCTCGAAGCTTTCTTAGAAGAACCGAAATTAAAAGAATCTTGTACTTCTATAAAAAGAGTCATTTGTAGCGGTGAAGCATTGACAGTTGAACTACAAAACCGTTTCTTGACTCATCTCGATGCTCAACTACATAACCTTTACGGTCCCACAGAAGCCGCGATTGATGTAACTTATTATAAATGTGAATTGGGCATAGGGAATTGGGCATCGGGCATTGAAAATGAAAATACTACCCCCTCTCTCATCCCCATCGGTACTCCCATCCACAACACCCAAATTTACATTCTCAACTCTCACTTACGTCAGCTTCCCATTGGAGTCGCTGGGGAATTATACATTGCAGGTGACGGATTAGCACGCGGGTATTTAAAAAGACCAGATTTAACCGCAGAAAGATTTATTCCCAATCCATTTTCTACCCCCTCTACCCCCTCCGCTCCCTCAGCCCCCTCCGCTCTTTATAAAACCGGAGATGAAGCACGTTATTTACCCGATGGAAATATTGAATTTCTGGGACGAATTGATTATCAGGTAAAAATTCGCGGTTTCCGGATTGAATTAGGTGAAATTGAAGCTGTATTGTTACAACATTTACAAGTGAAAACTGCTGTAGTTATTGCAAAACAAAATCAAAATAATAATTCACGTCTGGTTGCTTATGTTGTTCCAAATCAACAAAAAACTGCAACGGATATGGCAACGGATGAGCTAAAAACATCTTTACGCTCTTTCTTAGAAACCAAATTACCTAATTACATGGTACCTTCTGCGTTTGTAATTTTGGAATCCATGCCACTGACACCCAACGGTAAAATCGATAGACGTTCTTTGCTCGCAGTGGATGAAATAGGTGTAAAATTACTCCATCAGGTGCCACCGCGCAACTCTACTGAAGAAACCATTGCTACCATCTGGAAAGAAGTTTTAAAACTCGAACAAGTTGGGATTTACGATAATTTCTTTGATTTAGGTGGTAATTCTCTTTTAGCTACTCGAATCAACTCTCGTTTGCGACAAGCATTTGAGCTAGATTTACCATTGAAAAGCATTTTTGAGAAACCCACAATTATAGAGATGTCCGAATATATTCAAGCCATTCAAATCACCATACAGCAACAAAAACCCAGCACCCCAACCACAGGAAGAAAAGAAATTGAATTGTAATAATCAAAAATAATTATTAATAATGTTAAACAACAAACAGATTCCTAACCAACCAGATATCGAATTAGAGAATACAAAAATATCCAACATACTCAATTCGTTAGCTGTCAAATCTCAACAAACGTTATCACAAATACTTGACGATACGAAAATTCCTCCGTTAGAAAGAGCAGAAATTGCTTTAAAAATTTTACAGATTGCTCATTCTCCAAACAAAAGCGAGCAATTAAAAGTAATTGAAAACGACAATACTAAATTACCACTTATAGTCAAAAATTCAGAACCAGCAAAAATTGCTCAATTTCCAACAAATAGTGTTAATTCATCTCAAACACAATCTCAACTTTTCCCAGCTACTTATTTACAAATAGACAACTTTTTACCGGAAGAAGAATATCAGCAAGTTTTAAATACTGCATTTAACAAACAATCAGAATTTAAAGATTCAAGAACTGTTACAAATACCGAAAATTATCGTCAATCATTAATATTACCGGGGAAAGAGTTTTCGGAAGTTTATTATTTGATTAAAAACAAACTTTTAGAGCAATTTCCATCTCTGATAAATCAATTACAACATCCCGAATTTTCAGTTTCCCATGTAGAAATGCAGATGACGGCTCATAATGACGGTGCATTTTATAAAGCTCATACCGATGCAGGAAGCGAAAAAACTAAAACTAGGGAATTAACTTATGTATATTATTTTTATCAAGAGCCGAAACAATTTTCAGGTGGTGAATTAAAAATATATGATACAGAAGTGCAGGATAAAAAGGTGATTCAAAAAGAGAATAGTCAAGTTATAGAACCTCGTAATAATAGTATTGTTTTCTTCAACAGTCGCTGCAAGCACGAAGTATTGCCGATTTCTTGCTCTTCTAATGAGTTTAAAGCTAGTCGTTTTACTTTGAATGGTTGGTTAAGACGGTAAGAAAATGAAGATTTTTTGGCTAACATTTTCTTCAATTACTTTTTTACTTTTGATTTTTCTGTTCAGTTGCGGATTTCGTAATTCAGAATACGAAACTAAAAATATTCAAGGCTGGAAAGTACAAATTAATCGTCAACTTTGGCAAGAAAAACAAATTACTAAACAAGCAATTCATTTACTCGATATAAAACTAAAAAATGTTGAGCGTGTTATTCCTCGGGAACATCATAATTTTCTTAAAAGCGTGGCTATTTGGATGGAAAAAGATATTCAGGGTTTTTCAGGAATGGTTTATCATCCTTCTGAAAAATGGTTGAGGAATCATGGTTATAATCCAGAAAAAGCTAAAGCAGTCGAGATTACCAATATCCGCAATTTTATTTCTAGAACAAAAACCCAACCTTGGCACGTTTTACACGAACTAGCCCATGCTTATCACGATAGAATTATTGGTAAAGATTTTCAACCAATTATTGATGCTTATAATCATGCCCTAAATTCGGGTTTATATCGAAAAGTATCTACAAATTATGGTAAAAGAACAAAAGATGCTTACGCTTTAACAAATAAATCCGAGTATTTTGCAGAACTATCAGAAGCTTACTTTGGTGAAAATGATTTTTATCCTTTTAATAGAAAACAATTAAAAGAATACGATATTCAAGGATATATTGCCATAGAAAAGGCTTGGAAAATTGAATAATAATTCGTTTTGAATAATTTGTTTTTTCGGTAAACCTTGGGAGACGTTATATATAACGTCTCTACAAACTCTTCCTCTGCGCTCTCCGCGCTCTCTGCGGTTATATTAAATCAAAATCTCATGAATATAGAACAATTTCTCACCCACCTCCATACCCTCGACGTAAAATTATGGCTCGAAGATGAAAAATTACGCTGTAGCGCTCCTGATGAAATTCTCACACCCGAATTTACCGCTGAATTACAAACCCGTAAACCCGAAATTATTGCTTTTCTAAAACAAGCAAATTTAGTTAATCAAAAAGTCACTTCTATCCCAACTACCCCAAGAACTGATAAATTACCTTTATCTTTTGCTCAACAAAGATTGTGGTTTCTCGAACAATTACAACCTGGTAGCTCTGTATATCATATTCCTACAGCAGTTCGTCTTACTGGTTCGTTAAATGTCGAAGTTTTACAACAAGTTATTAATACTATTATTCAACGTCATGAAGTTCTCCGCACTAATTTTAAAACTGTTGACGAAGAATTAATTCAAGTTACTTCTCCTACAAAAGAAATTATTTTAAATTCAATTAATCTTCAACTAATACCGAAAGCAGAACAAGAAATAAAAGTTAAACAAATCGCGGTTGAAGAAGCTCAAAAACCCTTCGATTTAGAGCAAGATTTACTTTTACGAGTCACTTTATTAGAACTCGAAGCAACTGAAAAGGTTATACTTTTAACCATGCACCACATCATTTCTGATGGTTGGTCAATGGAAGTTTTAGTAAAGGAAATAGCGACTTTATACGCAGCTTTTTCGCAAAGTTTACCGTCTCCTTTAACACCGTTGCAGATTCAATATGCTGATTTTGCAGTTTGGCAACGTCAATGGTTGCAGGGGGAAGTATTAGCAACCCAGCTTGGCTACTGGAAGCAGCAGTTGGGTGGTAATTTACCAGTAATTCAACTACCTACAGATTTTCCTCGTTCTAGAGTCCAAAGTTTTCGAGGTGATACGGTTTCATTTAAGCTTTCATCGGAACTCAGCAATAAATTGAAAACTATTGCTAAAGCCCAGAACGCAACTTTATTTATGACTCTGCTGGCTGCATTTAAGGTACTACTTTATCGCTACACTGGACAAGCAGATATAGTTGTTGGTTCTCCTATCGCTAATCGTAATCGGGCTGAATTAGAGGGGTTAATTGGCTTTTTTGTCAATACTTTGGTGTTACGAACAGAGTTAAATAACAATCCCACATTTGTACAGGTATTACAGCGAGTACGTCAGGTGACTTGGGATGCTTACGACCATCAAGACTTACCATTTGAGAAGTTAGTAGAAGAATTGCATCCAGAAAGAGATTTGAGCTACAACCCTTTATTTCAAATTAAATTTAGACTGGAAAATACCCCAGCAGAGAAAATAGAAATACCGGGTTTAACTTTGAGTTCTCTGGGACAGGTGAATCCTAGCGCTAAATTAGATTTAAGCTTGGATATGTACGAAACTTCCGATGGTTTAGTGGGAGGATTTGAGTACAATAAAGGTTTATTTACAGAAACTACTATTAAACGGATGGTAGGACATTTCTGTACTTTGTTGGAAGGAATTGCAAATCAACCAACCCAACGTATAGGAGAATTACCCTTACTTACACCAATCGAACAACAGCAAATTTTAATTGAATGGAACCAGACACAAAAAGAATTTTCTCAAGATTTATGTTTCCATCAATTATTTGAAGCACAAGTTGAAAAAAACAGTAATGCTGTTGCAATAATCTATAACAACGAACAACTTACTTATCAACAACTAAATCAACGTAGTAATCAACTAGCTCATCATTTACAAAGTCTCGGAGTATCACCAGAAGTCAGAGTCGGGATTTGTATTAAACGCTCCCCAGAAATGATTGTAGCCATGCTTGCAATACACAAAGCAGGTGGTGCATATGTTCCCCTCGACCCAGCATATCCCATAGAAAGATTAGCATTTATGGTTGAAGATGCTCAAATATCTTTATTGTTAACTCATGGGAAAACTCAAGAAGTAGCGGAACAGATTATAATTAATCCTTTTTCTACCAAACTTGGGAAAGATAAAAAAACCGCAGAGACGCTGAGGACGCAGAGGAAGAGGGAAGAAGAGGAATTTGGAGTAATTCCGGTGCAAAGGGAGAGAATAGTAATTAACCTTGATACTTTTTGGCAAGACAATAATAGTATTTCCCAAAACTATCAAAATCCTCAAAGCGGAGTCACAACGGACAATCTCGCATATCTAATCTACACCTCCGGTTCCACAGGAAAACCCAAAGGTGTACTAATTCCTCATCGGGGATTAACCAACCTTACAGAAGACAAAATTCGAGTTTGCGATGTTGATTCCGATAGCTGTATCCTGCAATTTTTCTCATTTAGTTTCGATGCTTCAATTCCAGAAATCATCATGGCATTGGCTAGTGGTGCTAAGCTTTGTCTTGCATCCTTAGAAGATGTAATTCCCGGACTTCCACTACTAAAACTATTGCGAGAAAAACAAGTTACTCACATTACAATCACACCTTCAGCACTCTCAGCATTACCCGTAGAAGAATTACCAGCTTTAAAAATGGTATTAGTCGGAGGTGAAGCACCTTCCCCCGAATTGATAACCAAATGGTCGCAAGGACGAAAATTTATTAACGCTTACGGACCCACAGAAGTTACAGTCAACGCCAGCATGGTAGAGTGTGGCAACGGTCATCCTATCACCCCCGTTTTGCGTTCGAGTACCAACAAACAACTTTATATATTAGATAATAACCTGCAACCATTACCAGTCGGAGTACTTGGCGAACTCCACATAGCAGGTGTTGGTTTAGCAAGAGGTTACTTGAATCGACCAGACTTAACAGCAGAGAAATTCATACCAAACCCCTTCCTTTCCCCCTCCGCTCCCTCTTCCCCCTCCGCTCCCTCCGCTCCCTCCGCTCTTTATAAAACCGGAGACTTAGCTTGTTATCTCCCAGACGGTAGCATTAAATTATTTGGTCGGATTGATAATCAAGTCAAAATTCGTGGTTTTCGGATTGAAATCGGGGAAATTGAAGCATTACTAAATCAATATCCCGGTATCCAAACCAGCGTTGTCATAGTTAGAGAAGATAATCCTGGTGACAAACGTTTAGTTGCTTATATCGTCCCTGAAAATCAAACCAAAATTCCAACATCTTCTGAATTACGTCGTGTTCTCAAAGAAAAATTAGCAGACTACATGATTCCTGCTGCATTTGTGGTGTTAGATGTTTTACCACTCACACCCAACGGTAAAGTTGATACAAAATCCCTTCCGATTCCCGATTGGTCTGCTAATAAATCATCGGAATTTGTATCACCTCGGACACCGACAGAAGAAAAATTAGTTAACATATTTACCAGTGTACTTGAATTAGAAACAGTAGGAGTAGAAGATGACTTCTTTGAATTAGGAGGACATTCATTATTAGCTACTAAATTGATTGCTCAGTTGCTCAAGGAATTTGATGTAGAAATTACAGTAATTGATTTATTTGAAGCTCCCACTGTTGCGGAATTAGCTCAGCGTGTAGATAATAATTTGCTCGTCGGACAGCTACAAAGTTCTGTTAGTGATGTTGAGGGAGAGAGAGAGGAGATGGAGTTTTAAACGCAAAGGAGCGCAGAGGTTTTCGCGGAGGAGCGCAAAGAAGAATAAAGGAGTATTTGATTTTTTTCGGCAAGCTAGAGGAATTATTTATAAAATAAGGAAAAACTCCGTGTTCCTCTGCGTTTAACTTTGCGCTCCTCTGCGTTCAAATATATAATCCTGATGCCAACAGATTTGATATAAGGTATTATTAATTACTAAATGAATAAAGACAAAGTTTTTCTAAAACCAAACGCGATTGCCGAACCTTTAATCAACCAGTGGTATGCTTGGTCATACCTGGTTCCACCTGCGACTGCTGCGATGTACATCACTGATTCCCATATCAAAATTATGGAGTCTTTTATCGAAGCTCCGCAAGTACATAAATCAGCTTTGCAAAATCCGGCGATGATGGGGGGACCTTTTATTAATTATGATGTTGATAGGGTTGGTGAAATTAAGGATTTACTGGCAAAAACTAAGGCAGAACAAGCTGATTTAATCAAGTTAAGTACGGCAATTCATGATTTAGAAAAACTTTTACGCGAAAAAGCAGATGGATATTCTTTAGAACCTTTATACGAACTAGTTCCAGAAGAATTAAAAGGTTATGTAGAACTTGTTTACGATGCTAATAATCATCCCGCAATTCGTTTGATTGAAGGTCTTTTATATCGTAGTTCAAATTATCAAACTGCTCATCAATCTATTGCTTTATCTTTAACCGATGAAGATTCTCGCTCTTTTGTTCTAAGTACACCTCGTTTACCAGAAGAACATACTTTACATCTCGATTTTAAATTTAATCATCCTGTTTGGGATAGATTATTTAAGATGCGCTATCAAGCAGATTCCTATAATGAAATAAAAGAAACTTTCCAGATAAAAAATCATCAAGAAGCTGTATTTTCCTCTTTATTTACAATTGAACAAGCTCCTCAACCAAATAATTATCAAGATGATGATGTTAGGGTTCGTTACTTTGGTCATGCTTGTGTTTTAATCGAAACTCAAAATAATACTATACTATGCGACCCGCTGATTAGTTATCAACATCGTGCTGGAATTACTCGCTATACCTATGCCGATTTACCGGAAGTGATTGATTATGCTGTAATTACCCACAATCACCAAGACCACGTAATGTTTGAAACTCTATTACAGTTACGGCATAAAATACGTAATGTTGTAGTACCGAAGGGAAATAAAGGTGCTTTGATAGACCCTTCTTTAAAGTTAATTTTATCAGCAATTGGTTTTAATAATGTTAAAGAAATTGATGAATTAGAAACTATAGAAATCAACGATGGATTTATCACAGCATTACCTTTTCTTGGCGAACATGGGGATTTAAATATTGCCACAAAAGCAGCTTATTGGTTCAATATTAAAGGGAAAAAAATATTGTGTGCTGCTGATTCTAATAATATAGAACCTGCTTTATATAGCAATCTACATTGTCTTTTGGGTGATTTAGATGTAATGTTTATTGGTATGGAATGCGATGGCGCTCCTTATACATGGGCTTATGGTTCTTTGTTAACGCAAAATGTTCCCAGAAAAATGGCACAGACGCGAAGATTAGATGGTTCTGATGCTAGAAAAGCGTTTAATTTAGTCAATCAGTTTAATCCGCAACAGGTTTATGTTTATGCAATGGGACAAGAACCTTGGTTGACTTATATTACATCGATTAATTACACAGATGATTCTCGTCCAATTATTGAATCTAATAAATTAGTTGAGAAATGCAAACAAAATAATATTCATAGCGAACGTTTGTATGGATGTAAAGAAATTATTTTAGAATCATCTTCAAATACAAAACTTTTTGTTGAATCTTCTATTAGCAATAATCAAAATAATCAACAATCTTCAATAATCTTAGATACGAAAATGGAGGAAAAAATTAAACCAATTAACGAATTTCTCAAAGAGCTTTCCGAGAAAGATATTAAACTTTGGGTAGAAGATAATCAAGATACATCAGCCGAACCCAAGCTTAAATGTAATGCTCCCAAAGGTGGTTTAACTACCGAAATTAAAAGTCAAATTAAACAGCGAAAACCAGAGATTGTGCAATTTTTGCATGAACGAGCGAATGGTAGCAAACTCGATTTAGAAGCAGAAGCTGTTTTAGATGAAAATATTCAACCTGAAAATGCCATACCTTCTCAAGTTATTCTAGATAACATCCTTCTCACGGGAGCGACGGGTTTTGTTGGTGCTTTTCTTCTCTACGAACTATTACAAACAACCGAAGCCAAAATTCACTGTCTCATCCGGGCTGAAAACACCGAAGCAGCACGAGATAAAATTAAAAAGTCTCTAGAATCCTATAATCTTTACGAACAATGGCAAGATTCATTTAGCAACCGAATTATTCCCATTGTCGGAGATTTGTCTCAACCGTTGCTAGGACTTGGTAAAAATCAGTTTGAAAATCTCTCTACAGAAATTGACACTATTTATCATAACGGTGCATGGGTTCATCATACATCGCCTTATTCATTACTAAAAGCGACTAACGTATTGGGAACTCAAGAAATTATCAAACTAGCTTGTAAAAACAAAGTTAAACCCCTACACTTTATATCTACCATCAGCGTATTTGCTGGTACAAACCAAATTATCCACGAAAACGAACCCCTTGACATCAACCGTACTCCCGCTGGTGGTTACGCTCAAAGTAAATGGGTTGCAGAAAAATTAGTCACAATAGCTCGTCAAAGAAATCTCCCAGTTTCAATATATCGTGTCGGAGCAGTTAGCGGACACAGTCAAACCGGAGTTTTTAACAGAAACGATTTTCTCTACAAAATGATTCAGGGTTGCGTGCAGTTAGGAAGCGCCCCAATTGGCAATATGATATTAGATATCATACCAGTAGACTATGTTAGTCAGGCAATAATTTACTTATCAAAACAGTCAGAATCTTGGGGAAAAGTGTTTCATTTAGTCCATCCCCAACCAGTTGACGTAGATATATTATTTAAACAACTTAATTCAATGGGTTATCCCGTCGAAAGACTTCCTTATCAAGAATGGCGAGAAAAACTACTCAAAATCATTGAAAATTCTCCCAATCATCCCCTGTATGCTATCGCTTCATTATTCTCCGCTAGTTCTGGAAATAGCACAACAGAAGCAAAACCTTTAGTGTTTGATAGTCATAACACCTTAACCGCACTTGCCGATACATCAATTATCTGTCCGGCGATAGATGCACAATTATTATCTACTTATATTAATTATTTGATGAAGTGATTGGGGATTGGGGATTGGGGATTGGGGATTGGGCATGATATTTTAACCTTTGACCTTTGACCTGTTGTAATTAAATTAACCTGTATTTAAATAAAGCATTATGCAATAATACAGAAATAACGAAACTTAACAGACTATTGAGAATTTATATTAATAAGTAAAACTTACAGTGTTTATTTAAAAGACATAGCGACGTTGATTATATTCATCAAGCATTAATTACCCTTCGGGTATCTCCCTCCGGGAGACGCTCCGCTAACACCAGTTGTTAATGGGGGAAACCCCCTGCTCTGCACACTGGTTCACCAACTACCAATTACCAATTACCAATTACCCAATAATACTAATATGGTAGAAACCAATCGCTATTCCGAATACGATACCTGGGCTTGGCTGTACAATCATACAATGGGACCGCAGTATGGTTTAGAGCAACTTAAGCCTGTAGAACTGATGTTACTACCACATCTACCCAAAGATGCAGATTTACTAGATTTGTGCTGCGGTACGGGAAATTTAATGCAAGCATTATTGCAGAAAGGTTATAGAGTAACGGGTTTAGACGGTTCGGAAGCGATGCTCGATTATGCTCATAAAAATGCACCTCAAGGAGAATTTATTATAGGAGATGCTCGCAGTTTTAATCTTCCAGAACGTTTTGATGGAGTTATTTCTAGCAGTGCTTCTCTAAATCATATTTTGAGCATTGATGAATTGAAAGCAGTTTTTAGTAGTGTTTACAACGCATTAGAGCCGAATGGTTTATTTATGTTCGATTTAAACCATGCAGGACAAATGCAAAAATGGTGGAATTCACAAGTTACAGAAGGTGAAATAGAAGACAAACTTGCTTGGTATATTACCCCAAATTATGACGCTACAACAAGAATGGGGAATTTCCAAGTTACTATGCATCAAGCTCCTACTAAAGTTAGAAGAAAAGCTGGTTTGAAAAAGTTACTGTATAAATTATTAAGTTTGAGACTATTAACCAGATTTCGTCTTAAAGTATTATCTAACTTTCAACAGTGGGAGAATTGGCAGCGCTCGGATATCACCTATGAAGTTAGGGGATATTATCCAGAGGAAGTAAAAGCAGCATTAGAAGAAGTTGGATTTACCCAAATTCAAATTAAAACCATCGATGGAAAATCAGAATTAGATAACAATCATTCCGCTTATTTTCTTTGTCAAAAAGCGAAAATTTAGCATCGCTAAAACAAAAATAAACTTTAATTAAATCTCTACTAACCAATTACCAATTACCAATTACCAACTACCAATTACCAATTACCAATTACCAATTACCAATTACCCATCATCAATGACAACAACCCAAGATAAAACCGATTTACAAACCCAACATTTAGAAAATCTGATTACATCCTATACAGAGCGAACCCAAGCATCAAAACGCTATGCTCAAACTTATCGTCCGGTTTTAGCGGATAAAAGTTCTTTGGGATTGGGATTTTCTCCAGAATTGAAGGAGTTATGTTATCCAGTTGTTGTGGAAAAAGCTCACGGTGCTAAACTCTGGGATATTGACGGTAACGAGTATATTGATATTTTAATGGGTTTGGGAATCAACTTACTCGGTCACAATCCAGAATTTGTCAAAAACGCAATTGCAACTCAATTAGAGAAAGGTTTCTCAATGGGACCCCAAGCTGAGTTAGCTGGTGAAGTCGCTCAACTAATCTGCGAATTAACGGGAGCAGAACGAGCAACTTTCAGCAATACGGGTACTGAAGCCATCATGACAGCAATTCGCATGGCTAGAACCGTGACAAATCGCAATAAAATAGCTATTTTTACCAATTCCTATCACGGACACTCGGAGAATACCTTAATTAGAGCCACAAGTGCTCAAGATGCGAAACAAGCTGCAAGTCGTCAACGAGAAGGAAAAATCGCTGCTGGT
>JBCBHT010000207.1:0-12954 GCA_038525335.1 Cyanobacteria bacterium J06621_15
CAATTATGTTCTTTCTCCGAACAAGCAATTTTTGACGAAACTAAAGTTATTTACTGGCCTACTAATGCTAGCGATGTTAGCGATGGCTTTAAAAAAAGAAAAATGAAGCTATCGAATTGTGCTGCAATGATTCGTATGTCTATATTTAAAGAATATGGAGAATATTGTGAAGAGCTTCATCGTTCGCAAGACTATGAATTTTTCAAAAGAATTATTTCTAAAGGGGTGAAACTGACAAACTTACCTGAAGTACTTGTTTTTTATAGACAAGCTAATTCTATTCCTAGCTTTCGCTATTTTAGAGAAAATGAAATTTACAAAAATTATGCAGATTACGTTGCTGATGGGGGAAGTCAATCTTTCAGTCAATTTAGTCAAACATTTATGACTAATATATATAGACAATTTATTCGATTTGAGTACTTAAGATATTTATTGATTATGAATACAAAACAGACATTATTAAAAATAAAGGTCTTTTTCAAAAAAAATAGGAATAACAACCAAGTTGAAGAAGTAATATCCTGAGTTAAAAATTGCCGCGATTAATTAATATTTTTAATCTGAGATAAAATTTATGTCCATGCTAGAAAAAACGAATATTTCATATACGAAATATAAAGAGAAGACCGCCATAGGTGATAAATTTTTAAAGTGGCATTGTTGGGTTCTGCTAGGTTACGGTATTTGTGGAAGAGGTTTCGCTTATCTGGGAGTTCGTCCACTTTTTATTGGAGAAATTACCTTAGCCTTTGGTCTTTTCGCTTTAAGCCTGAATAAATCATTTCCCAAACTTTTAAAAGTACCTCAAACATGGTTTTTGATGGTATTTATGTTATGGTGCTGCATAAATACTATTCCTTATTTTCCAAAATACGGCTTATTCGCTGTACGGGATGCAGCTTTATGGTATTACTGCTTTTTTGCTTTAATTTTAGGAACTTTGTTAGTTTCTAAACCACGCCGATTTCTGTTTATGGTGGAGCAATATAAAAGATTTGCTAAAATTTTTCTGGTGCTTATGCCATTGCTTAGACCTATCCCCAAAAGTGTAATACCACCAGTACCTGGTACGGGTACGCCTTTCATTTTCCTTAAAGCGGCTGATGTGATGGGTCACCTTGGAGGAATCGCAGCTTTCTTTCTTGGAACTAACTTCATTCAAACTCAAGTTAAATTCTTTTCCTTGATGTTTTTGATTAATTTAGGCATAGTTGTACCTAATGCAAATAGGTCTGGGATGCTGGCATTTTTCAATTCTTTTTCAGTCTTAAGTTTTACAAAATCCAAGAATAATCGGATTTGGCAAGTCTTAGCTGTAGTACTGTTTGTAATTATTTTATTATTAATTATTAAGCCCGAAATATTTGATACTTTATCTATTAGAATTGCAAGTATATTCTTTGAGTCAGAAGACCAGAGGAATCAGGGTACCAAAGAATACCGTTTTGCATGGTGGACTCATCTTATCAACATGACGGTTTTTGGAGATTATTTCTGGACTGGAACAGGATTTGGTTTTAATTTAGGAGCAGGTACTGGCTTTGACCCGGTAGGGGATGGATTGGTTCGTAGTCCGCATAACGGACATATAACAGTTCTCGCTCGTGCTGGTGTTCCTGGGGCTGTAATGTGGTTATTGCTTCAACTTAGCTGGGCTGGAACAATGTTAGTTAAACATTTCCAGAGTAAGGGAAAAGGGGAAACAAAATGGGCTGGCATATTTTTAACCCTTTTATGTTATTGGATAGCTGTTATGACTACCACATCATTTGAAGTGATTATTGAAGGTCCAAGTGGTGGAATTTGGCTTTGGAGTATGTATGGTGTAGGTCTTGCTGCAATTTATATTTATAAACGCTATCCTGAAATTTTTGATGAAATATCTACAGAGGATTCTGACAAATCTAATACTCTTGAGTGATATCATGAGCAAAATTCGCCACATAATTTTTCCCAGTCGTAGAATTACTCGTAAAAAATCTGAATCTATGTATTTCAACAATGATTAGCTTCAGTGAAAATGATAAACAATATAATGATAAAAAATATAGATATAACTTATAGATGATAGTTATATTTTGTTATTAAAAAATTTCAAAGTTTAAGTTATACCACTTAATCTTCCTCATCTACGCTTATATTTTGTTCACACATTCGACATCATATTTTGCAGTTCAAAACCTGCTAATTTACAATCATACCTGCTGAATCTCTTAAAGAAGTAGCTTTAGAGGTATTAATGTCTTTTTTGATAGTGCCATACAATGACTGCTACTCGTGGTTTTCTAAGAAACAACACTATTGTAGGTGAGCATTTAATTTAGCTTCACAAATTAAGCTTTCAAATATCAATTATATTCCTAAGTATCTTATCATCTACAATATCGTTATGAATTCCATAATCATTCATGGCATATTGTAGTTGCAATATCAAACGACTTTTAGACTTTGGACGAGTAGCTTTGTGATAACAAAACGTATCTTCTGCGAATCCAAAACCAGCTTCTCCGCAAATACTAACTATATTCTCTTCACCATAATAACTCGCTATTTCTTCATCACTACGCTGCTTAAACGGTGAAAGTAAATTAGCTAACTTCTTATTTCTGTGACTTCCACGAACATAAATATGAGGACCACTATTAATATCCACGTCTGTTAAGTAGAAAAAGAATCTGATGGAATTATAATCATCTACATCATAGTGGAAGTAACTGGCTATTCTCATTGGGTTGTAGGATGCTTCATCTACCGGGAATATCCACCAGAGACGAGTCCCAGTAAAAGTTGGTTTTGTTCCTAAATATTTACTTGCAATTTCTAATAATATTGGGTCGTTAGCTAGTTCTTTTATAGTAGGACAGGTTTTCGCTACATTAAAGTATTGAGCTTGATTAAAGCTAAAATTGCAGTTTTGTTCTGCTTTGTTCTTCTGAAAGATTTTGAATCCAAGATAAGGACGTGATTCAGCGTAACATTCGGTGCTGATAGCAAATTTGAGTATCTGTTTTTGGATTGGTAAAGGTAACTTCAGTCCTCCCCAAGAACCATCATTTTCTAATTTGCGTGCAATAGCTTCTGTATCAACAGGTTGAAAAATGGAGGAACTTAAATCAAATTTATGCTCGTAAGGTTTGTTGAAAAATGATTTTGCAAGCGAACGAAAAACCAAGAAGCGACCGAATAAATACATTAATAGCCATGAAGGGCTTTTATTCGCTCTTCTGTAATAAGAAAGTATTCTTCTGTAAATATTGAATATTAAGCTTCTATAGAAAAGCTTTTTGTGACGATAGCCTTGGTTTAACATTTAAAAGTTCTAATAATTTTCTAGGTCAATATTTTAACCGAATAGCCTTAAGTTTAGTAAAAACATCCAGAAAATTGGAACTTAACTGTTTCACATCTATATACAATTATAACAAAGGTGATTTTTATAAAACGTATATAATTAACTATTATCTTAATTTCAAATTTTATGTTTTTACATAATTTTATAAAATATGAATTGACAATTTATAAATAGCATAATTAATGACAATAAAATACTTGTATGAAATAATTATTTACTTTCTATCTTTTGTTTATGTAAAGCTGAGCAATAAGTATTCCTATATAAATACATTAAAATGAGAGCTTTTCCGGAATAGACATCATGTTAGGTGAACAGATTTAGTTATAGATATTATTAACTGCTTAACTTGTAGCAATACTAGATTATTTTTGATAAGTAGGTGGACAAAAATATTTGTGTCATTGCGAGCGATAGCGAAGCAATCTCAGGGTATTGCGATTGCTTCGTTTCACTCGCAATGACAATGTGTAATTAATTATGTTTAACCACTTACAGCACCTTGCAGGTAAATGAAGTACAGAAAAATTTTATCAAACTCTTGTGGTACGGGCATCCCTGCCCGTTAGAATGTACCTGACAAAAATCAAATATGCTGTATAAAATACGTAAACCGTCTTATTCTTCCAAAGTCGAAAATAGTCAAACTTCTCTTAAATTAATTAAATATCTAGATTTACAACCAGATATTGCGATTATTGACTGTTTAATATAACAATTTAGCTTCTAAATTCAAATTTTAAATCCACGCTGTGAATAAGTTATTATTTCTTGCGACAACTAGAATTGACTGATATAAAGAATAATTTACTTTATCTAATATCCTCTCTCTAACACTAATATCGAATAAAGACTTTTCTATAAGCTTTGCTGGAGCATTATCTTTCTCAAAAAGCTTTTGACTTAATTCTGTCGCAACCGATTTAATTCTTGGTTCAGCTTCTATATTTTGTAAAATCTTTTCAGGAAGTTCCGTACCAAGAATATTTTTGGCTAAAAGCATACCAAGCAAAAATCTTCTCGTGCAGCCTAATTTTCTCGCTTGTTCTATAAGCCAAACCCAATTCATTTCTGGTTCAGCTTCGATTAAATGAGCAACATCACTTATCAGCCTTAGCTTATTCCATCTATCTCTCGAACCATGAACGCAAAGAAATAAAAGGTTATCTTCTGGTGAAAGATTTCTTACTGCTTTACCGGCAATAGATACTGTACCATGACGCTGCCAAAGTTCTTCATGGTGAAGTGGAAAGGACAAGTATTTTTGCAGCAGTTGCCAGTGAAAATCTAGGTTAACTCCGGTATGTTTATGAAAATAATTATTATCTTTACAATAAGGTGATTTTAGTCGAGCAACTTCTTGTTTTCGGGTAAAATTATATGTACTTTCGTATCCAACAGAAACTAGTAAATCTCTGGCTTTTATCGCATCTTTTTCGCGAACTAAAATGTCTAAGTCACCAAATTGCCTGAACGCAACATTACCGTAAGCAGAAACGGCTAAAACTGCTCCTTTGATGGGAGTTGCATGTATTTGGTAAGATTCAAATAAATCTAATAGTTTAAGTAATTCGCTAGTTATAAATAGGTTGCGTGTTGCATTATTTTGAAACTGCTGCTTTAACTGCATTAAAATTTCATTGGGAACTAACTCTGGGCAAATTCTTTTCAGTTTTTGATAGAGCAAAGGTATTAATTTATGAAAGTTGGCTGTTTCAATTAACTTTTGCCAATCGATTTCTTGTTTAACAATAATTTTTATTTTCTCTATCTCAGAAGGCTTTAAATCCGCACGCGCACAGTAAATAAGTAGTTCTTCCATTTATTACTCAACTTAGAACATTAATAACTATAAGAATATTTTTTGCTTGGTACTATTTAGAGGTAAAACTCTTATATCATTTCTTTATAAAGATGCGCCGAATTAAGCCGGAGGCAGATAGGCTTTGTATCAGTAGCTCCACTCTTTCAGAGTGAGAGCGATTGAACGCAGCCTCATACAGAATTGGTATTACTTATTTATTATGAGTTACTATCCCATATGATTTCTTAACGATAGTTTTGAGCTTGAGTTTCAAATAAGTAGGCATAAGTACCATTTTGCTGCATTAATTCCTGGTGAGAACCGTTTTCAATGACTTTTCCATGCTCCATTACGTAGATTCTGTCAGCCATTTTTACCGTTGATAAGCGATGACTAATCAGAATTGCAGCTTGTCCCTGAATAAGTTCGCGGAATTTACGAAAAACTTCTTCTTCTGCTTTGGGGTCCATAGCGCTGGTTGGTTCGTCTAGGACAATTACCTGAGATTTACGTAAGAATGCTCTCGCTAAGGCTATTTTTTGCCACTGTCCAATACTTAGTTCTTCCCCTTGCTCAAATAATTTCCCTAGGATTGTGTCATAAAGTTTAGGTAATTTGGATATAACATCGTCGGCACCTGCCATACGTGCAGCTTGTATAATTTTGTTGTTATTTGGTTCAATACTGGTATTTCCCAACCAAATATTTTCATTAGCTGTTAAATGATATTTGGCATAGTCTTGGAAAATTACGCCTATTTCTTGACGAAGCGCGGGAATCTGAAACTGACGGATATCAATACCATCAATGGTTATTTTTCCACCAGTTGGGTCGTATAATCTACATAGCAATTTAATTAAACTGGTTTTACCAGAACCGTTTTCCCCTACTAATGCTACGACTTCGCCAGGTTTTACTGTCAGATTTACATTTTGTAGTGCTTTACGGTTACTGTTGGAATACTCAAAACTTACATTGTTAAAAACAATCCCTGACTGCATCGGATGAGGAAAAGATTTGGGGTTTGCAGGTTGGACTACTTTGGGTTTTAAATCCAGGAATTCATAGAGATTGGCAAGAAACAGATTGTCTTCGTATAAGGAATTAAAGTGACGCAGCATTCCTTGAAGAGAGCTTTGTCCCTTTTGAAATGCTTGATAATATAGTACTAAGTCGCCTATAGCAAGAATACCTTGAATTGTTTGGTAAAAAATAAACGTATAAGCAGTAAATATTAAAATTCCCGATATTACTTGAGCGACGATATTGGCAATAGCTCTTCGGCTGACAATGTTCAAACTTTCCTTGTACATCTTTATTTTCAAGCGATAAAATCGTTCGCTGAAAATATTCCCCAGTTCAAATAAACGGATTTCTTTAGCGTATAAATCCGATGTTAACAAAGAACCTAAGTATTGAATTTGTCTTTCTTTTGATGTATTTTTCCGCTGCCAATCATAGATTATTTGAGAATATTTTCCTCTAACTAACATTGCAGGAATCGCGGCAACAAAAAGAACTCCAGCAATTCCCCAATGCAATGACAGTAATAAACCAACTATGGCAATTAAAGAAATTCCATTTTGGACAACCTGTGCCAACCGATTTACAATTTGCGTTGGTCGAAAAGATGCTTCTTGCTGCGCTCGTTGTAATGCATCATAGTATTTGGAATTTTCGTAGTATTCTAAATCTACCTCAATTGATTTTGCATGAAGAATATTCTGCATGTGATTGGTGACTTGCTGACCTTGAGCAATATCAATTACCTCTGCCACGGAAGAAACTACGGTGTTAAGAATAGTTACTAATGCTGTTAACACTAGTAAAATTATCGCTTCCTCAAAAGCAGCTTGCTTGTCAGCAGCATTTAAACTTGCGGCGACTGTATCGATAAGCAGTTTGCCGAGATATAGAGGTATTAATGGTAGAATCCCTTGAAAAATTAGGAATATTAACCGGGCGATCGCCAGTTTAGGACTGCTTTGCCAAACTAAGCGTAATGCACCCCCGAGCCGCCATCGGCTACGCATCTTTTTGAGTATTTTACCTGCTTGCATAAGTGGAATTTTCTCGCTCAAGACAATCGATTCGGGTGCTATTTAATCAAAAATCGGCTCGAATTTGTGTCGTTTAACTATCAAATCACGAGCTTTATTTATTACTAACTCAAGCTATGGCTTTAGTTAATTGACTCGATAAATTTTCTTCTACTAGTTTGACTATCTCTGGTAGCAAAGCTAAATTACGAGGTCTTCCCAAACGATACACTCCGCATTCTTTAGCTAGAGTGACGCATTGAAAAAAGTGATTGGTATCTCCAGAATGATACAAAGTTATCGGACGCGAATGACGTAAAAGTTCTATCACCGATTCTTTTGATGTTAAGCGTTCAATCTTGAACTCTGTATCTTCATATAGTACGTATATACGTCCAATAGGTAATGGTGCTGAAGAACTTGGTTTGAAACGATAACCCCGTTTTTGCTTAGGAGAATTGATTGCATCTAAAGAATCAAAATCATACCCTAAAGTTTCAGCAGTTTTTCTACAAAGTTTGATTTGAGGAAAGCCAGGGGTAATAGTAGCTGCTCCTTTTGCCAAAGTAATAGGGGCAACATCGTCAGTGAGAATATCATATCCCTTTTTGTAAAATGCTGCTGCGGTAGAAGACTTTCCTTCACCAGATTCTCCTAAAAAGGCAACTGCGCTACCGTTAATATTGGCAACACTAGCATGTAACACCAAAAACTCTCGTTGATAGAGTAAGATTGCCATAACTGTTCCGGCAAGGTAAAGACGAATTTGTTTCTCAGTTGCATCTTTTGTTGGAACAACTATAATTTTGTGCCCTTCATGAATGAGGAAAATACCCGTATTCTTGACATAGACAAATGCTTCTCGTTGATGAACTTTAAGCGCCCATTCTTGAGAAAGATATTCTTGTGCAAGGTACTCATCGGGAGTACTGCCTTCTTTGATGATGATTTGGGCATCACATTCCCCTTGTCCGGGAATAAATTCTGGTATAGCTAATTCGGATTGGAAATTTAAACCGTAAGCAATATAAGAATACATATTTAATGTAGTTGTTACTAATAACTTTGGATTAGCCGCATATACACAACGAATTACATAAGTCTAGTTGAAGAACCAGGAATATATATGAATAAATACTTATATACACTTAATTCATTTGTATAAATAGCTTTAAAGCCGTGTCAGTGCTATTATTTTGCAATTAAAAACTTTTTTATATATAATTTGTCTAACAATTCTCTACCAAATTTGGTATTTTGCGGAAATGTCAGAAAGCTCTATTTTCAGGTAGGTTAATTTTAGGTACTAAAATTAATTTATGTGGAAAGCTTGGCGAGCGCTACTAACCAGATCGGATTAGAAACTCACTGGTTAAAAGCACAACTCACCAAGCAAAAATGAATTAGTATCTCTTGAGTGTCTTAAATATATTTATTCAGACGACAATGGTAGATCAAAAATAGATTTTGACTACTGTTAAAAAATTTGTTTTGAAAACAAACGATCTGGTTTTTTAAGACACTCAAGAAATCACCAAGGATTAAGTAAAAACTTAGCTGGGTATAGGATAGTGGGGTTGAATGGGAATATATTTTCCTGTCTTCCCCATTTTCTGTATCAGTTGATTTTTACTTAGCTGTTAGCAGTAAAGGTAATAGGACCGCTTGGAGTGTTGATTACGGAAGTGTTAGGATCGTTACCAGGTGAAATACTAGCGCTACTATCAACGGTAGATCCTTGGAAATCAGCAGCACCGGAACCAGTTTGTTGAGTTAAGTTAGCGAATTCACCGTAAGCGCTCAATTCTGGTCTGCTGTATACTTTCTTAGACATGGATTTACTCCTTAAATTAGTTTGCTGTTTGGAAACCGAAAACTTTCTATGATAGACATGTTTCCGGTGGTGGCTTGGACTCAAACCACCAATAAGTAACAGCCTGAACTAAATTAATTACCGAAGTTTTAAATTCATTTGTGCTGGAGATGTTCTGGCTCTGCATTGATTTTTCCTCAAATTACATCCTATATATGCGCTTTCTTGAATTTCTACTTTGAACGCCAATATCCTAAAAGAGTGGTTACCCAAACTGGAATTAGCTCATTAGGACTTCTTTCGGAAATAAATTGCTGATAAATCTTACGCACTGCTTCCATGTCTACATATTCCTCAACATCTTCGGAATTATGTAAAATAACTTTTTCTACGAGTTCGCGATTCAAATCTAGTAATGCATGGATAACAGCTGGTTCAAAGTTGTTCTTGTCAGTACGCCACTGCACTTTTTTCGGTAGAATATTTTCCATTCCTTGACGTAATATCATCCGAGTCCATCCTTGATGAATTTTTTGTTCGGGAGGGAGCAATAAACAAAACTCTACTAAGCGCTTATCAAACAGTGGATGATTGGCTTCAATGGAAGCTGCTGCTGCACTCCTGTCTATAACTTCGAGAAAGAAAGGTGTAAGTCCCCAATTTAGAAACTGATAGTGACAATCCCTTTCTGTAGGTTGCGGTTTGTTCCTTTTTGCTTCTAAGCTTTGCAGATGTTCCTTTAAAGCAATACGCTCGACAAATTTATCATTGATGATTTGATTCGTATTAGCTTGAGGATTGCTCTTGCCTTTTCTAAATTTGTTGAGTTTCGCTAGTTTCCGTCGCACCCGATAGATAAATTTGCGATGCGATGGCTTGAGTGCGTGAACCCACAAATAAGGCGATAGCGAACTCCACAAGGATTCTTCTGTATACTTTTCCCTGTGTCTTAACTCTTTAATTAACTTAAACCATCGTCCTTTATTTGCTAGTTCGTCAAAGTATCCTAAGCCATGAGAAAGGCTAGTATCCCCATCAAAACCGTCTAACAGAACCCGAACACCTTGGTTTTTCGCTGCGGGACAAGTATTCCAATATAGATACGAATTCGCAAAATAAAATGGTTCATCCTGATACCACACCATCCGATTAATATCTTCTAAAGGAGTTAGTTTGTCACCATTTAAATAGTGGGGTGTAAAGTTTCCTTGAGCTAAGACTGCATTAATAAAGGGACGCTCATCGCACTCTGACATCTCATCAAAAATCACAGAGAAGGTATGTAGAGGCTGATTTTTTTCTAAAAGATTCCTTGCTACACAGCTGATAGAGGACGAATCAAGTCCACCACTAAGGGTAGAACCGATAGGGAACGCACTACGCAGACGACAACGCACTGCTTCGATAAATATTTCGCGAAAAGCTTGTACATACTCTTCGTCTGAACCTAGCTTAAGTTCTTTGTGAGGATTTAACTCCCAGTAACACCTTATTTTTATATCTTCCTTGCTTACAGTCATGCAGTGCCCTGGAGGCAATCGGAAGATATCCTGATAAAAGGTTGTTGTTTTATCCTCAAATATTATTAGCAGATATTCGGCAATTCGGGTTTCATTAACTTGACGCTCAATATTAGGTAAGGTATGAATTGCCTTGATCTCGGAAGCAAAAACGAAGGTATCACTATTGCGGTAGTAGTAAAAAGGTTTAATTCCTATATGGTCTCTAGCGCAAAATAGCTGCTGCTTCCTGTTATCCCAAATCGCAAATGCAAAGTCACCTAATAAATGCTCGGGGCATTGTTCACCCCACTTTTCGTAAGCTGCCAGTATCAGTTCGCTATCTACTATTTTATCAGAAGGGTGGTTATTTATCTGTAGTGCAGCAATCAATTCTTCACGATTATCGATGCGAGCATCAGATGTAATAACTAAATTACCATCTTGCTTAACCAAAGGTAGTGTTTCTATGAGAGACTCAGGGGTAGTCCATAACATCCGGTGTCCTAAACCAACAGACTCACCTATCCAGATATTTACGCCATCGGGTCCGCGATGTGCCAATGTATCAACCATTTTTGATATATTTTCTTGGTCTACGGGATGACCATTGAGGTGGTAAACACCCGTGATACCGCTCATAGTTTAACTCCTTCGAGAGATGGTAATAGGATGTAGCGAGAAAGGTCGGGGAGAAAACCAATTATGATATACCCCTGATATTCTATCCAAGCATGGGCTTCTATATTTTCTTCGTTCTTTTTGGCTACACCAATACAAAGTTTGGGAATGTGACCGTAGCGAGCCATAAGAAATTTAGCGGTTAAAGCACGTGCAAGACATTTTGCATCACCGGGCATATTACGAGTTGCTGTATTAACACTCCAAACAATCTTATGTAGAAACAGCGAAGGATTTTGTAAATTTGGAGTAGGGAAAGGAAAATCAGATTGACTCACTTTCTCAAGAAGTTTAAGCAGGGTATGGAATGGTAACAGCCAAAGTCCCAAGCGAATCGTTCCTAATACAAGATAGGTAACAAAAATAAGATATAAATCTTCAGGACTCAGACGGAAAATTTTCTCCAGTTTAAGCAGCAGTCTCATTTTTTACTTCAATTAGCCCTGCGGCTTGTAAATTTTTAAGCAGTGCTAACAGGTCATTTTTACAAATTTCGGGTTCTACTTCGTACTCTTCAACAAGTAAGTTTTGGATTTCTTTCACGGTTTTTGGTTGCTCAATTAAATCCCAAATTTTTGCACCTACTTCATTTAATCCATGATAGATTCCAGTCTTCATATTCAAGATAACTGCTTCACCACCAAGGTCGGAAGAAACTTGATCTGGCACAGTCGCGACTGTTGAAAATTCAGATATTTCACAATTTAATTTTGAGGGGTTCATATGCTTTGTGTGTTTCAGGATTTTTTAGTGTTATTTGTAACTAGCATGTTTCATTGTATGCGTGTTTATGCAATTTTCAAGTATTACTTTAAACACTCCAAATATGTTTTAAACAAACTTTGACCTTGATAGAATATGCATTTATAAATGCCTTCAACATTTATTTAATAAGGTATGTAATTAAATAGATTGAAGGTAAATTGCAATAGATTATATTAGATTTTATAGGTAAGTATTACTAGAAAAAAATAACTACATATAATTGATTACACTATAAAATTAAGTATTATAAATCAACTTTTTTGTTCCTTTAAGAGATGAATATTTTTGTCTATGTTTTAAACGGTGACCATGATTAATTCTGAGCTTACTATTAATACTCGCTTATAGGTAACGGCAACATTAATACCTTAGAAATATAAAGTTCTCTAACCTCCTTAAAATAAGAGGACGTTTCTGTAAGTTTTAAACATATCTCTTGTTGGAAGAGATGTTTAATTAATAAATCTTTGCCTTGAAAAATATAAGTATGTTTCTTCCAAACTTAACCACATACATAATTCCTGTATAAAGCGAAGGGTAGATTTTGGTTAAGTAAGCAGCCCTGTGTGTGTTTTTTGTGAACACTTAAGTACTAATCCTAGTTAAAGAAGTAAAAAATAACAACTGATACTGATGTAATTAATCAAAACATCATTTATGTGAAGCCATTGTGAATTAACACTTTGCAGCAAAAATATAGCAACTAGAGCTTAAACTAAAAAACCACGACAATCAAAGCGTTCGTTGTTCTTCGGGCTGTTGCCATTTATCTTTAGAAAATAAAAAATAAATGCTTGTGTTGTATCACCTACTCCTCCAACAGAACATGAAAAAGTTGCTAAGTTTCAACTTTTACTGCTGGCTAACGAATAGAAACTAAGAGGTAAAGTAAATAAGTTTTTCTTCTTACCATGAACCATATAAGTAGGTCGGCACAAATAAATATGACTATGTAACAGAATGTAAATCACCCTCAAAACCTTGCGATGATCCACACC
>JBCBHT010000208.1:0-12883 GCA_038525335.1 Cyanobacteria bacterium J06621_15
CTGGTTGCTGACAAATTTCTTTACCCTGTAGCTCTAATTCTAATTCTTGATAAGGCTCTGTATCAATGATTAATTCCTGATTTTCAAAATCCCTATCTTGTACATTATTTTGGTAAGCATCATCGCGAGATGCAGCTTTAATTATGGCAATATTATTATCATCTTTTTTCCAAATAACTCGGACTTTGTTTTTTTTGGTTCTAAACAAACCCAAATTATTGTATTGTCTCAGCTTTACCGTATCTGTATCCGTTTCTTGACTCAAGCTACGTAAAATTTCATAAACAGTCTCGCAATCCGAACAAGAAAGCTTCTGAATCTCCCGTAAAGCAGCTTTAATAATTTTTATCTGTGGCATACAATTCAAGCTATCCCTGATATTAATCTTTTGCTATAGCTTTATTGTTCCCACTTAATAATTCATTATTCTACCTAAGAAGGTAAATACTGATGAAAAATTTCTACAGCTTTTTTAACACCATCTTCTGAACGAATTTTTTCTTTTAAAGCACAAGCACGAGCTTTCATACTTTCATCAGTATTCATAGTCCGAATCGCAGCAGCTAACTTATCAACTGCAAGCTTTGTAGGTGAAATGGGTGGTAAACCAACACCTAATTTAGCAGCTCGTTTTCCCCAGAATGGCTGGTCTGTTCCATAGGGAATAGTCAAAGAAGGTACCCCAGCACGTAAAGCTGCTGCCATTGTACCAGCACCACCATGATGAATCACACCTGAAACTTTTGGAAATAACCAATCGAAAGGAACCGAATCTACTCTAAATACTTTGTCTGGTAAATCAGTATTTTCAAGTCTATTTTTACCTGTCAAAAGTATAAAGCGCTGCCCGGTTTTAGCTAATGTTCTGACAGCAGATTCTATAGTTCTTTGGGTATGGTTATTACTACTACTAAAACCGATATAAATTGGGGGTTCACCAGACTCTAAGAAATCAACTAAATCTTGTGGTGGTTGCCAAATTGAGGGAGAATCTAAAAACCAGTAACCCGTCACATAAGACCATTCTGACCAGTCAGATGGTTTCGGAACAACTGAAGGACTGTAACAATATAAAACTGGCATTTGTGGTTGATTTCGAGGTTGGAAACCGACAAAAGAAATGGGTGGTAATTCTAGAGTTTGTTGTCGCCAACGGTTAATATAATTGCTAGTAAATCGCCAACGATATTGTTCTTCACAAAAGTGGGTTAGCCAGTTATAAATACCAATATTATCTATATTTGATGTATAAAAAGGATGAGCAAAAGTAGATGTCTTACCTTGAGGAGTTACGTGTGATGCATACCCAGGTACGCCTAGTTTTTCTGCTATGTGATAACCTGACAGAATTAATTGAGAATAAATAATTGCTTCTGTATTTTGGCAAGCATTCATACAGCTATTCATCAGGTTTTGCAGGCTAGAACCAAACATTTTCCACAGTCGATATCTGCCCCGAAAACCATTGAAAGCAATTTTTTGACGACTAGCTTCTTGTTGATAACGCTTAGTAAATTCTTGAGAAACGCTTCCTAAAGAAAAGAATTCTAACCCGTAACTGCTAACAAATTTCTCAAAGGGAGCCATACTAGCTAACCTTACTTGATGACCGCAAGCTTGTAAACCCAGTCCCAAAGCTATGTAAGGTTGCACGTCTCCTCTACTGCCAATTGTTAAAATTGTAACCCGCATATTTGATACTTAGAGTTAGATTCTTAGAGTTAATTTCCACGGTTTAATTGATGGTTATTAATAACTTCTATAGCAGTTTTGACACCATCTTCTGCACGAATTTTTTCTCCCAAAGCTGCTGCACGTTTCTTCATTTCTTCGTCATCGAGTGCAGTTTCAATCGCAGCTGCTAATTTATCTACCGTTAGCTGTTTCTGAGGAATTGCTGTTGGTCCAATACCTTTTGCAGCTACTACCTGTCCCCAAAAAGGTTGGTCTGCTCCAAAAGGCACAATTATGGAAGGGACTCCAGCCCGTAATCCTGCTGATGTTGTACCAGAACCCCCATGATGAACAACTGCTGCCATTTTAGGAAAAAGCCAATTATGGGGAATTGAGCTAACTTGAAATACATTTTTTGGTAGGTCAGTATTACTTAAAGCTCCCCAACCTGTAAGTATAATTCCACGGCGTCCTGTACGTTCGAGAGCAGCCAAAATTAGCTTTGTCAAAGCCTCTGGGTCAGCGCTACGCATACTACCAAAGCCGATGTAAACTGGTGGTTCACCAGACTCTAAGAAATCTACCAATTCTTTTGGTGGTTGCCAACTTGAGGGAGAATCTAAAAACCAGTAGCCAGTGACATGTGTCCATTCAGACCAATCATCTGGTTTCGGAATAACTGAAGGACTGTAACAATAGAAAAAGGGTACCTGCTGCTGTTGCTGTTGATAGAAAGAACCAGTTATCGGTAATGGTGACAAATCCATATTTTTGCGCCACTGGTTAATTTTTTTACGAGTAAATTGCCAGCGAAATTCCTCTTCAAAGATATGAGTTAGCTTGTTAAAACTTTGTGGTAATTGAAAATTTGATTGGGTATGACGGAAAGCATTGGTGCGACGTAAAGGTTGAGTATATGCTCCGTATGCTGGAATTCCCAGTTTTTCCGCAACATGATATCCGGGTAATGCTAATTCTGAATATACAATTGCCTCAGCATCTTGACTGCATTCCCAACAATCATTCATTAAACCATCTAAATCAGAAGCAAAAGCACTCCAAAATGCTATTTTAAATGAGATATTCAGAGGAATTATTTTATTTCTATTTTTTAATTGACTAACTATTTTCTTGAGCAGTTCTTGGGGATTATTCCCTACAGGAGCAAATTCTAAACCATAACTTTTAACAAGATTCTCAAAAATAGCATGAGTTGCTAATTTTACGCGATAACCTGCTTTTTCTAAACCAACTCCTAAAGCAACATAGGGTTGCACGCAGCCCCTACTACCAATAGCTATGATTGTAATATTCATCTTTTTGGTATATTCTCTAATTTAAAACCGTTGATTTGGGAGCATCCCAATTTTGCACAATTAAGATTGTGATTGTCATTGCGAACGAAGTGAAGCAATCTCAAAGTGTTGCGATTGCTTCACTTCGTTCGCAATGACAAATGATATTTTTACACATTTGGGATGCTCCCGTTGATTTATCATAAAATAAGAAAATAAACTAATACAAATTACCATTAGCTATTACTATTTTCTTCTTTAGTTTCTATCTAAATCTAAAAACTGCTATTTCAAACCTGTCTCAAGAGTATTTATCACAGAATCTAGTAATAATTCTGCTGTATTTGAACTTACCAAAGGAACTACATGAGAAAATGTACAAAATAGTTGTTCGTGAAAAGTGACTGCACCCAACCAAAAACAACCACCAATCCAGTGCTGTCCTGTAGCAAAATATAATTCTTTGAGTTTCAATTCACCATAGTTATCAGGTATATTGAATCGACCGCAATTTGATATTTCTATTGTATTTTTTCGTCCCGTATTTTGGTTGGAAAGCTGGGTAATAATATCCTCATTTACATATTGCAATCTATCACTACAAATACGAGCTATGGGAGTTCCTAAACTTATAGAATTTGTAATTTTTGATTTACATTCCCGTGCTAAATCCCAAAATTCAGTATTTTCTTTGATAGTGTGAATTTCTTCTACTATAGATATAAAACAACCAATTGATTCAGATTTTACTTCCGGCTGACAAGATTTTCTTAAACTTACATTTGAACCGCAAGATAAACTCAAAGATTTTTTATCATTAAAAGCAATTTTCGTCGTTCCCAATAACATTGCAGCACATAAACCACCATGTACCGTAGTTTGCTCTTGTTTACAACGTTCTTTCAGCCTTCGAGTTATATCTTTGCTAAGAATTCTATTAACAAGACGGGTGCGTCGCTGACTTGGAGGAACCTCTTGTTCAATAATTAATTGAGGATTGGGAGATTCTGAGGCTGATTTTTGTTCGGGTTTCTCAAGATTATTTTGACTAATTAAACTTCTGTTGACCATCTCTTCTAATGGAGGTAGAAGTTCAGTACCCGTAAATTCTTCTATATTTTCCCCAGTTGCTATTTTCTGGTAATAGGACAATAGCTTATTAATAAAATTCATACAGGACGTACCATCAGTAATAGCGTGATGGAATGTCACAACAATTTCACTAGTACCATCATCGATAGAAGAACGTAAAAAAATTACCCGACAAAGGGGACTACTATCAATATCAAATTTCTGATGTAACTCTGATTCGGCAATTTCTAACCATTGATTTTCATCTTGCTTATCTATGACACGAAGCGGTATTTCTGTTGTATCTTCTGATTGAAAATAAGCACCATCTGCTAATTTAGCGATATGAACTTGAAGCATTGGGTGACGCTTTTGCAAGCAATTTAAAGCTTTTTGGAGTATATTCGCAGAAACTTTCCCTTCCACCCGAGCAACATTCACATCAATCATTCCACCTAAATCGTGGATGATATGAAATAAATTTTCTATCAGACCGAGCTTTCTTTTATATAGGTTCATATCGCTTTAATCCTACTTAATTGTTCTACACACCAGCCAAAACCGGTTCCCTAGTAGCTACCGCTTGCTCGATAATATCGGCAGCTTTCTTCACACCACCAGCTTGCTTAATCCCCTCTTGCAATCGCAAAGCATTGTTTTTGTAAGAATCTTCCGTTAGTACCTGTTTAACAGCCTTCTGTAGCTTTTCTACAGTTAATTTTTTCAGAGGTATCATCTCACCCGCACCAGTCCAAGCTACTCTTGCTGCTATTCCTGGTTGGTCGTTAGCAACTGGAATCGCTACCATCGGTACTCCATTGGTTAAGCTTTCCAAAACCGTGTTCATCCCACCATGAGTAATAACCAAAGTTGCTTTTTGTAAAATTTCTAGTTGTGGAGCGTAGCTGACAACCAAGGGATTTCCCGGTAATTCTGGTAGCGATTCCGGGGTTGCTGAACCACCCAAAGTCATAACTAATTGAGCATCTAATCCTTGACAAGCTGAAGCAATTTTCTTGAACACATCAATCAAGCGATTTTGCAAAGTCCCCATCGAAGCGTAGATTAAAGGTTGTCCGGTCAATTTTTCCCAAGGAAAAGCAACTGGTTCTCGCTCAGCTGAATAATGATAGGGACCTGTAAAATGAAACCACTTTGGTAGAGTTTTTCTGGGATATTCTAATTCAGCAGATTGATGGCTAATTTGTGCTATAGGAGAATAGAGACTGTTAACGCTCGCATCCAACGGTAAATTCCATTTCTGACGATACTCCACAAGCACGTCATATCTTGGTTTAACAACTCGATTGAGTATCTGATAACCCAGCTTATTACGTAAACGTCCCGTCCAATTAGGACTATATTTCCAAGTAGTACTAAAAGGAGCAATATCGGGGTCTCTATTTAGTACTACAGCACTACATACGGTAATAAATGGAATTCCGACAAATTCAGCTACTGTCCCTCCTTCCGAAGAAGTTTGGTCTACCAAAAGTGCTTCTATTTCATTTTCTTTAATTACTTGTGGAGCATCTCTAAGTACGCTCGTTGCTGTATCCTTAAACAGTTCGATAGTGTATTTTAATGCAGCCAAACCAGAGAGTTTTCCTAATTCTGTAAAACGTTTCTTTAAACTTCCCAGAGGAAATATATCTTCACCTATTGGCTGAAATTCTAATCCTGCTGCAATAGTTTTCTTTTGAGCATCTGGTGACGCAATTACGGTGACTCTATGACCTCGATTAAGTAGTTCTTTTCCTAAAGGAATAAAAGTGTTGAGGTGTCCGGATTCAGCAGGACAAATAATGCCAAAATGAGTCATTAATACTATCTCCAGAGAAAACGTTTAATTAACTTACCTTAGAAAATGTAATGGGAGCTTAACTTATTACCTTGAACTTAAGGAATTTTTGTCGATTTGTGATATACGATGCCATTGATTCGTTTCATTAATTTTACAGCATTGGATAACAATTTCCATCTGTGCTGTCTTCACTATAAAAGGAGTTTTCTTGCAGAATAAGCACAACTATTAACTAATAACAGTGATTAATTTTACGAGATTAATTGAGTAATAAAATTGTTGAGTGAGATTGCAATTATTTCTAAAAGCTTTATCTAATCCCAGAAATATATTTAAAACAACTGTTGTAGGGTGGACATCCCTGTCCGCCCCACAAGAGTTTTGTAATAAAAAGGTGTACCTCATTTATCTGCAAAGTGCTGTATTTACTTTTTACAAATAAAATTTTTACTCTCTAAATATAATTTTTGTTGCTTGTTTAAATCAACTCAATTCTTGTTTATTTTATTTAAAAAATTTTAACGACACCAAGATTAAATCATATAGCTTTGTTTTCCATTTATTTGCTTTAATCTTTGTTAACAAATATAAATTTTAATATCAAATCTCCAAAAACCAACAAACAAAATTAATTTTATGATGATAAATAAAAAATAAAGGATGAAGATAAAAACATTACACTTCATCCTTAATATCTAATATTTAAAATTAATGATTTAACGGAACATACTACTCACAGAATTATCTTCGTGAATTCGCCAAATAGTTTCTCCTAACAGGTTCGCAACCGAAAGCCTTTTCAATTGAGGGAAGTTTTTACTGTCATCAAAAGGAATTGTATTGGTGACAATTACTTCTTCAAACAAACCACTAGAAAGCCTTTCTATCGCAGGTGGAGAGAAGACAGCATGAGTTGTACAAGCATACACTTGACGCGCTCCTTCTTTACGCAGCAAACGCGCTCCCTCACTGATGGTTCCCGCAGTATCAATCATGTCGTCTACCATCACAGCTGTTTTACCCTTAACGTCACCAATGACATTAAGAACTTCAGCTACATTGTGTGCTTGACGACGTTTATCAATAATTGCTAAAGGTGCATCATTGAGTTTTTTGGCAAAAGACCTAGCCCTTGCAACACCACCCACGTCGGGAGAAACAACGACAATATCTGACAAATCCTTACTTGCCAAATATTCTAAAAGCACGGGAGTGCTATAAACATGGTCTAAAGGAATATCGAAATAACCCTGTATTTGTGCAGAGTGTAAGTCCATTGCCAAAATTCTGTTTGCACCTGCTTGAGTAATCAAGTTTGCAACCAGTTTGGCAGTAATCGATTCCCTTCCCGCAGTTTTTCTATCGGCTCGTGCGTAGCCATAATAAGGAATTACTGCTGTTATCTGTCTTGCAGATGCTCGACGACAAGCGTCAATCATCACTAGCAATTCCATTAAATTATCATTTACAGGATTACAAGAAGGCTGGATTAAGTAAACATCACAGCCCCTAATCGATTCCTGTATTTGAACATAGAGTTCTCCATCTGCAAATCTTTTACGAATCATTGGTCCCAAATCCATACCCAAATAACGGGCTACTTCTTGGGATAATTCTAAATTCGCAGAGCCAGAAAACAGTCGCAGACGATGATTTTCTGATAGCCCCGGTATAGCTGGTTTAACCTTTAAAGTGGCAGTACTCAGCACAGCAGACCCTCGTTGTGCATTCATTGCAATATTATCATTTCTATTTTGACTTTCTGGACTCAAATACTTGTACACAATTCTATGTCGTTTGTTCCAAATCTTTGATTTCGATGTTGAAACATTCCTCCACAAAACTATGCAATTGTGTAAATTTTCTAATCCATAAAGAGAAATAAACCACTGTCAGCTTAACTGATATTAACCTTGCTGACCAGACTTAATTATTTATTTTTTGTTCTATAAAGAAAAATTGTATATAAATAATTTTTAGGCTTTAACCTCCTGATTTAATCGGTTATACACGTCTCAAAAATTGCTTCATTACTTAGGTAACGAGTGAATATAGCGGTTATATATTTATCTAGAGTTAGAAATCACAAAACATGCAACTCTTTATATCTGAAAATTGCACAAGATTTCTCATACTTGCTGCCGCATTCGTTAACAAATATCCGCTGTATTAATATGTTTATATGCTTGAGTATAAGTACTTATAATACAAAAAAATGACTATAACTGAATATTTTATAATATTAATGGCTTAATTAATAAACGATTATGACTTGTTTAAGAATTGGAGGCTCGTAATATTATATTAGGCGTTGCTGTTAGCGTAGCGTGGCGTTAACCATATTGATATATGAATTTATTGCTGCTGATGATTAACAGTACTATGGTACTAAATATTTTCTGCGAATATTTTTTGAGGCAGAGCTATACTCTAAACGGATTAATTATTGTAGGTTGGGTTGAGGTACGAAACCCAACAAAAACCTACTTACTGTTGGGTTTCACTTCGTTCAACCCAACCTACGAAAAGTTAAGTTTTTAGCCGTTGGGAGTATATCAGCATGTAAATGCTCTGCTACTAATCTAAGCTTAAAGATTTTATTTTTTATCGTGTTCGTATCGCAGGTAAATATTCTTGTGTTGTACGTCAATATCTTTACAGTTCTACTGAAAAAATATTATTTTTTCTTAAAACGTAACTTGTCTACCTTTTGACACATTCATAAATTAAGCAAAATGTGACAATAAGTAAAACAAGCATTTTCGCTGTTAGCGATATGTATGTAGATTAGTCTATCTCCATTAACACCTTGACCGATAGATTCTAAGTAAATCCTCTGATTAACCCGCAACACAAATCAATTCACTATGCAACCACCGATTAATGCTGGTACTATATTGCAAAACCGTTACAAAATCATTAGAACTCTGGGTCAAGGGGGATTCGGTAGAACCTATTTAGCCGAAGACCAAAGGCGTTTTAACGAACTTTGCGCGATTAAAGAATTAATTCCTGCCGCAACCGGAGTCTCTGCTTGGGAAAAAGCACAAGAACTTTTTGAACGAGAAGCTGCTAGTTTGTATCAAATAGAGCATTCCCAAGTCCCGAAGTTTCGGGAAAGATTTGAGCAAGACCAGCGTTTATTTTTAGTACAAGATTACGTAGAAGGAAAAACTTACTACGAGCTACTTGAAGAACGTAAAAATATAGGTGGTGCTTTTACGGAAGCCGAAGTATTACGATTAATCCGTTCAATGCTGCCGGTATTGAGCTACATTCATAGCAAAGGGATTGTTCATCGTGATATTTCACCGGATAATATTATCATGCGCGAAACCGATAAAATGCCGGTTTTGATTGATTTTGGTGTAGTGAAAGAATTACGATTAAAATTGCAGTCGAAGAATGCCACACCTCAAACCTATGTAGGAAAACCCGGTTATTCCCCGAGCGAACAAATTCAAACGGGTCAAGCTTATCCTAGTAGTGACTTATATGCTTTAGCGGTGAGTGCAATAGTTTTACTTACTGCTAAAGAACCCGCAGAATTATTTGATGACAACTTATTAGTTTGGAATTGGCAGCCTTTGGTAACGGTCAATCCAAAATTCGCTGAAATTTTGAATCGGATGTTGAGTCATAAACCGGGAGGTCGCTATCAAAGTGCAAGAGAAGTTTCAGAAGCATTAGATACTTTAAATCAATCTACCGCTGCTAAACCCGATGTATCAAGAATGCAAACAGTTGCTGTCGGTCGCAGACCAGACCCTGTACAACCATCACCTCGTCGTCAACCTGCTCCAGTAATTCCACCACCAAAAGACCCAGTTGTTGATAATCCCCTAGCAGTATTTGTAATAGGTGCAACCGTAGTGTTATTAGCGGGATTGGGTTCTTGGGCTTTAGTTACAACGATTCAAAATGCATCAAATTCACGACCAGAATCCCCTCCCCCGCAAACATTTGATACACCACTGTTTACACCCACTCCTACTCCTACTCCCCAAACAGATGAACCAGTTGTTTCTAGTAAGCGACTCAATTTTGGTTTTTCCGATACAGCTACGATAAGAGGAAGTTTAAAAGAAAATCAAACCGTTCAATACACTTTTAGGGCTGACGAAGGACAAGTACTTACAGCAGTTTTAGTTGAAGAAAATGGTGTATCTTTAACTGTATTAGGACCCAATAAAGAATTTGTTGACAGTGCAGCGCGACAGGTAAGCTCTTATCGAGGAAATTTACCTGTTACAGGTACATACACCATTGAATTAAATAATCTTCCTGACATTTCCAGAGCCGAATATACTTTAAGGGTGACTTTAAGAGAACCTGTCAACATTATTCCAGAAATTGAACCAACACCAACACCCGAAATTGAACCAACAGAACCAGTTTTAGAAGAAACACCCACACCAGAAAATACTGAAAAACCTAAGCGACCAAGAATAAATATTCCTACAAGTCTTCCGACTAGTCTTCCTACTAATATTCCTACTCCTAAAATTCCTGATGTCAAAATTCCAGATATCAAACTTCCTTCCATAAAAAGACCAAAAACAACTCCTTCTCAAGAAGAAAGAAGCAAACCGGAAGGGGAAACAAGACCGGAAGCTGAATCAAATTCTGAGGGGAGTAGTGAGTAGTGAACAGTAAGTAGTAAGTAGTAAGTCGCTCCGTAGGTTGGGTTAAGCGAAGCGCAACCCAACACCCACGTTGGGTTACTCTACGAGAAAGCTCCGCTTACATGACCTATTGCTTCGCAACGCTGACGCTAACAACCCAACCTACGGAGCTAAAGTCCTTAAATCTGAGGGTTGGGTTGAGGAACGAAACCCAACCTACAATGAAATTTTATGGAAAAATCCTTTATTATTCCTCCCTACTCCCTTGTAAGATAATTAGTACAAAATCTATAATCTAAAATCTAAAATCTAAAATTGCTTAAAACATTATTTATTGCTGGAACCGATACTGATGCAGGTAAAACTGTATTTACCACAGCATTAGCTGCTTATTTACAAAAATATCGCTCTCAAAACAGTTGGGGAATCATGAAACCGATTCAATCTGGAGTTGGTGATAAAGAACTATATCAAAAGTTATTTTCGCTGTCACAATCAGAATCGGAAATGACCCCTTTATATTTTCAAGCACCTTTAGCACCACCTCTAGCAGCAGCTAAAGAAAATCGCGAAATAGATTTAGGTGTAGTATGGAAAACTTTGACTCAGCTACAGCAAAAACATGATTTCCTTTTAGTAGAAGCATTGGGGGGTTTGGGTTCACCAGTCACAGATGAATTTACAGTAGCCGATTTAGCCGGTGAATGGCGTTTACCTACAGTATTAGTTGTACCGGTAAGATTGGGTGCAATTTCCCAAGCAGTAACCAGCGTCGCTTTAGCAAAACAAGCCAAAGTCGATTTATTAGGAATTATTTTAAATTGCACTTCGGCAATCACACCAGAGCAAATCGCCGATTGGACACCAATAGATATGATTGAATCCTTTACAAACATCCCCGTTTTAGGTTGCTTACCCTATTTAGAAAACCCCGAAGATTTAGACAAACTCGCGCAAATAGCATCCGATTTAGAATTAGAAAAACTGTTTAAATAATGGGGATTGGTAATTGGGAATAGGGCATTGGGCATTGGACATGGGATGATAGGGAATAATTTTAACTCCTAACTCCTAACTCCTAACTCCTAACTCCTCACTGATAACTGTTCACTGTTCACTGATAACTGTTTGCTGTCATGGTTTCTACATTTCCAAATGCATCTGCTGATTTATCTCGGGTTCGACTTGATATTCGTGCGATACATCCACAAATTATAGAATGGCGCAGAATCATTCATCAAAAGCCTGAGTTGGCTTTTAAGGAGGAGATTACCAGTCAGTTTGTTTCTCAAAAATTGCAGGAATGGGAAATCGAACATCAAACTGGAATTGCTAAAACTGGTATTGTCGCGATTATTAAAGGTAGTAAGACTGAATCAAATCGGGTATTAGCAATTCGTGCGGATATGGATGCTTTACCAGTTGAAGAACTCAATGAAGTGTCTTATAAATCCCAGCATCAAGGAATAATGCACGCTTGCGGACATGATGGACATACTGCTATAGCGCTGGGTACTGCTTATTATTTGCAGCAGCACCGAGATAGTTTTAGCGGTACTGTGAAAATCATTTTTCAACCAGCGGAAGAAGGACCCGGTGGTGCTAAACCAATGATTGAAGAAGGAGTGTTAAAAAATCCGGACGTAGATGCAATTATTGGTCTTCACCTGTGGAACAATTTACCTGTGGGAACGTTGGGTGTTCGTGCTGGTGCTTTGATGGCGGCTGTAGAGTCATTTGGCTGTACAATTTTGGGTAAGGGTGGACATGGTGCAATGCCCCATCAAACCGTTGATTCGGTGGTAGTAGCGGCTCAAATTGTTAACAGTTTACAAACTATTGTTTCTCGTAATGTGAGTCCCATTGATTCTGCTGTAGTTACGGTGGGAGAACTTCACGCAGGAACGAAGAGAAATGTAATTGCTGACACTGCCAGAATGAGCGGTACCGTTAGGTATTTTAAACCAGATTTTGGCAGCTTTATTAAACAGCGAATTGAAAAGGTCATTGCGGGTATTTGCGATAGTCATGGTGCTAGTTACGACTTTGAATACTGGTCGCTATATCCACCAACTATTAATAATTCCGAAATGGCAGAATTAGTTAGAAGTGTAGCAGAAGAAGTAGTAGAAACACCTTTGGGAGTAGTACCTGAATGTCAAACGATGGGTGGTGAGGATATGTCCTACTTTCTGCAAGAAGTTCCCGGTTGCTATTTCTTCTTAGGTTCAGCAAATCCAGAAAAAGACCTAGCTTATCCCCACCACCACCCTCGCTTTAACTTCGACGAAACAGCATTAGCAATGGGTGTCGAAATGTTTGTACGCTGTGTTGAAAAGTATAGGAATCCGATTTGAATATTGTTAGCGCAGCGTGTCCGATAGGACATGAAAAATTAGGTATTTGTAGGGTGC
>JBCBHT010000209.1:0-12863 GCA_038525335.1 Cyanobacteria bacterium J06621_15
ATTATCTGCAAATATTTCTATCTGATGAACGTATTTACCAGGCTTTTCTAAATGTGAGACAGCATTGCATTTAAAAGGTTTTATTTCACTATCATAATTATAAAAACATCTCAAGAAGGGATAACTTTTTCTTCCTATATTATTATATTCTTGTTCATCAATCTGAATGTTATCACGTAAAGTAATAAGCTTGACTCTGATATTTTTAAACTTATCTTGATTAACCACATTCCAATTAAGTTTTAAAATATCACTTTGTCTATATTTCCCATCATCACTGCTAGTACCATCTTTCGTAATACTCAACTCTGTTACTTCTAAATATGGTGGTAAACGATATTTAAGAAACTTATTCCAAAGAAAAAAACCTGCTCCTCCAAGGGATAACAGCGCTAAAGTAATCAATAACCATAAAAACCACCAAGGACGAGATACCCAAATTAAAGTACCTTTAGGAAGTTTTGGAGTAAATTTTGGTATTACTAAACCTTCTGAGACAAAATCTCTATTTTCCTTTAACTCCAACTGAAAATTTATTTCTTGCTGTTTGGGTTTAAAACAGCGTAACCACCATTTCCACAGTTTTGGTTTAACCTCAAGAGAAAATTTTTGTTCTTCTACTGTTGCTAATTCATTTGGAACGGGTTTAAAAGTATAATTAAAAGTTTTATCTTTAACCTCAAATTCAAATTCTCTATCAAGATTACCCTGATTATTTACTGTTACGGCAAAATATACTTTTCCCCCTGAAATTTGCTGTGATTCAGGATTCATTTCAACAGTAAAACGCGGGTCTGGTAAAATTTCCAGATGCACTACGTCTAAAAGTAATAAACTACTATCATTTCGAGAAGTAAGCTGTACTGTCGGAGAATAATATCCGGCTAAAGTGTGCTTAGGAGGATGAAATTTTAAGGTACATGTACCTGAATCACGTGGGTTTAGATACAATCCATCTTTCTGTTGAATTAAACCGGGACGTTGATTTAAGTTGTCATTATCGTATTTTACAGTAAACCATTCCTTATCCAAATGAGGACAGTCTATAAAGAAAGTATCTACTCGTGTTGATTTATTTTCTACTTCTACTGTAAGTTCTATTTCTTGCGTTTTAGCAGGATTTAATTCTAGTGGTTGACTTGAGTCACTTAATGGTAATAACGAAAATTCAGGTTTGGTTCTCCATTGATTTTCTAAATTTGAATTCTTTTCAACTGTTAGTTTTTGCGGACGACGAAAAGGAATTTTACTAACATTATCTTCTACTGATATCTCATATTTATATGATTTATTAATAAGTTCAGTATCTGAAGGTATTTTAAATTTTAAGTTGATATTACGATAACTTCTTCCTTTTATTTCTACAGGAAATGCTAAACGTTTGTTGTCTTCTTGAAATTCGCACCATTTAAGTATTGGTTGTGAATCCTTGTCTAAAGCATTAATCCATATATCTACTTCAATTTTATGACTTTCATGATTTTTAATCGTAATAGGTACATTTATAGTACGTCCAATACCAACCTTCACTTCTTTTTCGGAGAAGTTAATATTTACATCAATGGGACTATTTACAACCTGTTGCATTTTTAATCTCACTTACATTTTTGCGATACAACATTACTCGATTCTTGTCATCTCCAGTAACTATTAGAAGTTCTTTTTTCGCCAGTTTTATATCAATTGTATTAAGCCTTTGACCTGTTGGTTTTTTGTCAACACATGAAAGTTTATCACCTTCAATTTCCCAAATCCTTACATTACCATCATCTCCAGCACTTGCAAGATATGATTCATTTTTAGTAATAGCAATTGAACGAATGCTGGGAAAAGTTCTTGTTTTTTCAGTTGCTTCCCCATCAAGTAATGATTTCTTGTCAAGCAGTGATTGAGGACAACTTAATGATATGTAGCTTGGTTTTGGTATTTTAACTGTTTGCGGACTACTTATACATTCCCTAATATTTTTCAAACTCCATAATTTAATAGCCCCTTGATTATCTGCTGTTATTAAACGGTTACTTCTCTGCGCTATTGTAAGACTAGTAATATAATCTTGTTGTCCGTTAATATCTTTTTCAGAATATGGTAGGTGATATATTTCTATTTCACTTTTGTTTTTATTTTTCCAATCCCAAAAACCCAACTTGTTAAATCGTCCTCCGACAACTACGAGAGGTAAATTATCTTTTTCACTAATACCTAAAGTCGAAACTGTGAATTCTGCTTTTTTAGAGCTAGTTGGTTCTTTTATTTCAGACTCAATATTAGAAATATCCCATTGCTTGATATTACCATCACCATAAGCTGCAATTAATGTTTGGGAATCTTTTGTAAACCCTAAATCAAATACACGATTTCCTTTATCGTTATCCTCTATTAACGGTTTTCCCATAGGTTTTTCAGAATCAGGAGATAAGTTCCATAGATGAATTTCTCCATTTTCTAAACCAACAGCGACTACATTATCATTTTCTGGTAGAAAACGTATTACACGTACAGCTTTTGAAATATCTGATTTAAGCTTACCCTTGATTTTTAAGCCGCTATTATTTCCAAACCAATTATTATTAAATTTCCAGCGAAGAATAGTACGGTCGCTAGAACCACTGATGACTGTTTCATCTAAATCATTTTTTATACGTACAGCAGTCACTGGTGCATTATGTCCACGATACATGAAATTATTAATTAATAAAAGGATTAATAAAGGAATTGATATCAATCCTAACAACTGTAGCCAAAAAGGAATTTTAGGTGAAACTTTTAATATTAGTCTTTGAGTTTTGGGTTGAAATTTAACCTGATTGTTTGATTTACAATAAGGTTTAGCTATAAATTGAAATTGCCTTTCCCACCCAAATAAGGGTCTTTTTTCTGTTAGTTGTAATTTTACGATAGGTTTTTTTTCTTGATTATGTGGCGCTAATGTAATACTTTCCCACTTATTAAATTCATTTACTTTTCTATTTTTTCCTCTTGTGTATACAACAACTTCTTCTTCCAAATCAAATTTATTTATAAACTCAAGTTCGTAAGTAACAGTATCAGTTTGACCGTTTTCTGTATTGTTTTCTATATAAGGGATTTTTTGTACGTGATTATCGCATTTGAATTCTATAATCCCATGAGATAATATATTTAAAACACCTTCAACATAGGGTCTATCTTTTTCGTTTGATTGATAAGAATTATCATCCGATACGTCTATAATTGTAAATTCATATTCACCCGATTCTGTTTTCTCGGATATTTTTAATGGTATATTTAAGACTTTTGGTTTAGTTGGTGGTATAGCTTCTGAGTTTACTTCAGTTAATGGTATGACTTCTGGAGTAAGAAGATTAGCAAATAGTTGAAGCTTAACATTGGTAAAATTTAAGCCTGAATTAGTTACTAAGACAGGAATTTCTATATTTTTACCTGGTACAACATCTATTTTTGGTGATAAAAGTTTAAGCTCTATTTTTGGTTGAGGACTTTCAATTCTTAATCGAATATTTTCACTATTAAATAATTTATCATCTTCAATACAGAAAACTTTTACCTCTAATTCCACAGTTTGGTTGTAAGCAGGAATTGGTGGCTTTGTTATTGAAACATGAAATTCGGTTTCACTTCCAGGAGGATTTTTAGTACAGACTTCTGGTTCTACTGTGTACCAGTTCATATCTGATTTATCTTCTAAACCTGGTGCATCAAGTTCTAATTGAAAGCTAATAAATTTTTGACTTTCGTTAACAACTGTAACTGTAAATTCATTGTTTTCAGATAAACTATTCGGAACAATAACTATTTCCGGTTTTGATAATTTAATAAATATCTCATTTTTAGAGCTTTTAATTATCATCGGATTTTTCATAGTAGAAAACCTTATATAAATTAAATATCGGAATCTATCAAACCCATCATCTTTCTTCGTCTATAAGCAAAATACAGCATATTAATACCTAATTCGTGAGCGGTACGAATATCATCGCGAGATAAGTTTTCTTCATATCTTTTAGATTTCCCTCCCCAAGCATCTGACAAATTACCATGCACTACAATTATTCCTGGTGAATAATATATGCTTAGTATCAGCTTTGTTAATGGTAATGCAGTAAATAAAAATGGTTGATTTTTTAATGAATCTTCTTTATCTAAATCATCACTACCCCATTCTTTTAAATAAACATAATTTTTATCTAGACTTTTGAATAAGCTGTTTATATCTGAAGTTATATTTTGAGAATTGCCTTCAATTTTACTGTCGGCTTCAATTAAAATAACTCCACCTTTTTCCCAATAACTATTTAAAAAATATTTTCCATCATTATTTGAACTCCTATATAAATTTTGTATCTGCCCAAAAGGAATATGAAGCAAATCAATATTTTCTAAATTAAATGTTTCTTCTAAATTGATATTTACTACTTCTGTATTACCTTGCAAACTGGGATAAAGTGCATCCAAAGACTGCATCAAACAAGTAAGGTTGTGATTAATATTACTTGTCGGAAAACGGGGGTTGTAAGACTCGACAGCAGTCGTAGCAATATTAACTAATGCTTGGGGTTTAGCTTTAGCAGAGGGACGATAACGTAAATCGATTTCGTTTAATCGGGGGTTAAATACGTTTTGTGGTTTTTTTAGCTCGAATCTATCTAATGCTATATCTTCAACTAGTAATTTAATCCGACACAATTCTATTTGTCTCTCATTCGGTGGTTCTAACTGCTGGTCAAACCTAAACCATTCCCTTTCTTTCCAGCGTTCTTTATCTGTCTTCCAGTATTCTTCGTCTGTTAATCTCCGACTATCTACATAACTAACAACCAAATAGACTGTAATCTCTTCGTCAAAATTCTTATTTGATATTCTAGGACTTACAAATGGAAAACTTCTATCTATACTTTTATTTTCATCCACTATGATGGGATTACCTTCTATATCAATGGCTATACCTGGTTGTATTTTCAGCCAGCGACCTTGTTTATGTAAATTTGCTCGACTTGTTTGAGGAGCTTCGATTATCTGAATTCCTAAACCACAAACGATTCCAGGTTCATTAAGTGATTGATAGTGAATATTCTGTCGATGTTTATGATATCGATGAGCCAATTCCCAACGTTCTGCATTAACTTCTAAACCATCGCGAACGTTCAAACGATGTAATGGGTCTATAGATGGTGTCGAATAAAATTGATTAACCATACAAGTTTATAAGTAGATGTGTTTCGGATTTGACCCAGTATTTAATCAAATGTCATTACTAAATCAAAACCTCTAAAAAGATTAACTAGAAAGATAAGCCATCAATTTCTGAATCATATCTAATTACATCCATACCTAATTAGGACATAAATCAATTTTTTTGAATAAAAAAATCCCTCTGATATCAGATATATACAAGGCTGTGGCAGAATATCAATACCATCCTTAACTGTAAAAACTGACTGTCATTACAAGGTAAATCAATTCACTGACAACCAATTATCATCTTAGTTTCGCTGAATTAGCAGAATTTAATCTTTTTTTCATTTGATTTAAATATATTGCAACACAGAGTTTGTAATTTAATAGATTTTTTATCATCTACCATTAGGTATATTTGCAATACATTAATGAAATAAATACAGGGAATTAAGGAAAATATTTACAGGATAAAATAACTCATAACTTAAAAGCTATTAGGCTTGTTAAAATATTTAGGTTTTGTTTTCTAAATTATATTTGTTTTTTATTCATGGCGAATTTCATAGGTGATAAAGTGGCAACTGATGTTAGTTTTCGCAACTTGTCCATAAAACCTTCCTTTGAGTGAAATTAAATATAATTCAGGACTTAACTTACTAATTCCACCGACTAATTTATTTTTTATGTAAACTTTTTCTTAATATTTGTTGATTTTTATTTACAGAATAATGGACGCATAAACCGGAATTAGTAGTTATAGCGTCTTGTTAACAAGAGCCTTCCCAATGGAGTTAGAATCTCTAATTAGTAAATCTCTAAAATCTCACAGACTTTACTGTGAGGTTAGAAAACGAATTCCTGATATTCATCAAGAAATTTATGGTCAGGTATACCAGATACTTTTACAGGAAGCATCTAATGTATGTGATGAAAACGAACTGCAAAAATTATTTATCAATTTACCTTTAGATAATTTATTCAAGCAGCAAATATATCAACAAATTGATATTTTAGCCATTAAAGCGAAAACAATTGGTCAATCACTTAATATTGAGCAACTTTATCCACCTGAAACAGAAAAATATTTATCTGCTTGCCAACAATTATTTTATGCGACTCGTATTTCCGGTAAGATGAAGCGTCCTTATATAAACTATCGAACTTCAAAATTTTATCAGGATATTGTCCATGAATACGAAATGCAGATATGGCGTTTTATCTGTAAACAAATTATAAATTTTGAATTTGATAAAAGCCAGAATATAAGTGATGAAAAACTTAGTCGCTTTATGGCTTGGCTTAATGGCTGCTCAATTAATCTGTTTAAAAAAGCTCTTGATAAGTACAATAAAACATCTCCTGAATTACTACTTATTGAAGATAGTCGCATTCAGCAGGATGAAAGCAATGATTATACTAATACCATTACTTCGAGTGAAGAAATTCCATTGTCAGCAAAAATTATAAATCTAATCGAGCAAGACGAAATGGGAGTTTTCGCGAGCGAACATATCAAAAATAAACCACAAGCAAACTTTAGAGAAATTGTACTTTCGTTGCGCGATGGGAACAAAATGAAAGAAATTGCAGACAACTTTGATGTACCACTGCAATCTTTATATACTTTACAGAAACGCTGTATTGAAAAATATAGAAATTATATTAAAAAAAATATTTAAAATTCACTTTATCAAAAATATGATTTGGCTATGATTAATCCCAATGAATCTTATGGTTCTAAAATAATATTGCCTCCAGAAGCTCAATCCATAGCAGAGAAATTTCAGCGCTATCAAGATAATATTCAAAAAGGCAAACAAGTATATCGAAATTCGTTAGCGGTTTATGCTGTTAACCTGTATTTACAGTATTTAAGATTTGAAACTGACTTAGAAGCTAGTAATAGTTGGGATTATATCTGGCAAACTCTTATGGATGCAGCAGATTTACAAATAATCAACTATGGTAAAATTGAATGCAGAACCGTATATCCAGATGAAGAATTTATTCACATTCCATTAGAGGTTTGGTTTGAAAGTAATTACTGTATTGCTGTTGAAATTGAAGAAATTGCTACAGAAGCTAAATTATTAGGATTTATTGAAAGAGCAGCAACCGAAAAAATTTCTCGCTCTCAATTACGTCCGCTAGAAGAATTACCGTCATTACTACAAATAAATATACGTAAAGTTGAATTAGGTCATTGGCTAGAAGGGATTTTTCATCAAGACTGGCAACCTACAGAAACAATATTAGCTTGTAGAAGAGAAAAAATAGCTTTAGGAAGTGCTAGAAGTAGCAAAAAACATCCACCAATAAGTCGAAGCAAACAAATTGATTTGGGAGTATTATTAAGTAACAAATCTGTTGCTTTAGTTATTACGATTCAGCCAGAAATAGAAGATAAAACTAACATACTAGTACAAGTTATTCCTATGGATAGAGATGAATACCTACCTGTTGGTATAGGATTAAAAGTTGTGCTGGAGTCTGAAACAGCGGAAATAAAGGCAAGAGAAGCTGACAATATAATCCAATTAAGATTTATTGAACCTTCTAAAAGCCAGTTTACCGTTCAAATCTCGTTAGGTGATGCTGTTTTTACCGAAAGTTTCATTGTTTAAATCGCTTGTTATCTTTATAGTTGATTGACGAATTAGTTATACATTTCATATGTAAACCATTCATGATAGTCTTTAAGGAGGCTCTGTAAAGAAATTAGCAAGTATCTACCAAAAGGCAATGGAAAAACTGGTTATTTTTCAGCCGTGTGATGGCGATTTCTTCAAACGAGGATTTGAGCGAATTAATATTCTGGTTTATCCAAGTCATAAAAATAATTCAAAAGATTTTAAGCAATTAACAGGAAGATTACCAACTGCTCCATACATAGCTAATTCATTCCAAAATTGGCGCAGTAAATATCAATATTTACTTAATAACCTGCCAGCATTTAATTCTCAAAGAGGTTTTGTAGATGCACAGGTTACTCATGTTTCAATTAAAGATTTTAGAAGCGATACTGCTATTTTACGAGATTATTTAAATCATTGGCTTGACTCGGAAATATTTATCCCAACCAAACACGATTTAACACAAGCTCTTCAATTAACTCCTCAAGACGAAGTTAGTTTTGTAATTCAAACCTCTGAAATATCATCACCTGAAACTAAAAATATTTTACACAGACTTCCTTGGCATTGGTGGAATATATTTTCCAATCACTACAAAATTGAATTCTCTATCAGTTTAAACAAATTTAGACCTGGTTTTATCAATTATGAAAACACTTTAACAAACCAAAATTCCAGACTTAGAAGAGTCAGAGTATTGGGAATTTTTGGAAATACAAATAGTAGTGAATATATAAAAGACATTGATATACAAACTGACCAAAAAATCATCAAAGACTTACGAAGTAAAGGAGCTTCACCCAGATTTTTACATCAACCAAAACGGTCAGAATTTACAGCACTTTGGCATGATGCGATAGATATCTTTTGCTTTTCTGGTCACAGTAATAGCGAAGAAGATTGTTCAACAGGCTGGCTATATATTAACTCTAAAGAAGAAGGACTGGAAATAAAAGAACTTAAAAATGCTTTGAGAACAGCTAGTGATAAAGGATTGCAGCTAGTCATTTTCAATTCTTGCGATGGACTGGGTTTAGCTCAAGCAATTTCCGATTTAAGTATTCCTCAAATTATTGTATGGCGAGAACCAGTACCTGATAAAATTGCACAAAGATTTTTATTTTATTTCCTTGAATCTTTTGCTGCTGACAATTCCTTATACCAATCCGTGCGAGAAGCAAGAGAAAAATTACAGCTTGAAGGATTAGATAAAAAACTACCAGGAGTAACAAGCTTACCTACAATTATAGATAATTCAGGTGGAAGAACTATCGCATGGAAACAAATCCGACGTACCCGGAGCAGAATTTCCACAGCTTGTCATCGGGTTCCCATGTCAGCACAGGAATTAAAAAATCGCGGAATTTTACTCAGCAAAGTTAATAATTTGTGGGTAAAACCGATTTTACAAAACCAATTACAAAGTCAATTAAAAATTGAATTAGGTTTAGAAGAACATCCCGATGCTTTAAATTTACCCAGTAGAATTACCTTTGAAACACCATCACAACACAGACGAAACCTTCCTTTAGGTACGAGAGCAATTGATGTATTCGATGATTTGAATGATGATGACGAGACTATAACAGGAAGAACACTACTGATTTTGGGAGAACCGGGTTCTGGAAAAACCACAACACTTTTAGAAATTGCTCGCGATTTGATTGCTGATGCTCGGGATGATGTTGCTTTACCTATTCCTATAATGCTAAATCTTTCAAGTTGGAGTAGCTTTCTAGGAACTAATAATTTTACGAATTGGTTAATTAACAAGCTTTATGAGGAGTATCAAATTCCCAAGTCTCAAGCAAAAACTTGGGTAGAAAATCAACAACTACTACTTTTACTTGATGGCTTAGATGAGGTAAAAGAAGAACAGCGCTCATCATGTTTAGCAGCAATTAATCAGTTTATCCGAAAGCATCTAGAAACTGAAATAATCGTCTGTAGTCGCATTCACGATTACAATAGCATCTCAGAAAAACTTCAGTTTCAAGCAGCAATTTATATTCAATGTTTAACAAAAGAACAGATTCACCGTTATTTACAGCAAGGAGGAGAACAACTTGCAGCGGTGAAAACATTATTGTCAGAAGATGAGAAACTGCTTTCCTTAGCTAAAAATCCTCTGATGCTGAATATTATCACCATTGCTTGTCGGGGGATGTCTTTGGCAGATTTGCAAGCAAGTAATTCAGTAGAAGAAAGTCGTGAAAATTTATTCAAAAATTATATATTTCGGATGTTTGAACGACGCAATATAGGTCATAAATATTCAAAAAAAAAATCTCTGCATTACTTAATTTGTTTGGCTCGGAGAATGGAAGAAAGTTCTCAAAGTAAATATCTCATCGAACAAATGCAGCCAGATTGGTTGCAAACAGGTTTTCAAAAATTAGCTTATAACTTAGGTGTAAGATTAGTTTTTGGAATACTTGCTGGGCTTGCGATGGCATTTTACTTTGCTACGCAAGTTACAACCAAGTTATTATCTTTTACTTCTCTAATCATACCTTCAGTAATATCCGCCATCATATTTGCACTTTTATCTGGGCTGTTACGAGGAAGATTACCAAGAATAGTTTGCGGTCTAATGTACACCGTTTTGACATCTTTAATGACATGGAACCTTCTTCCTCCCGATGAAACTGGTAGTCATATGATTTTATTATCCACGTTACTTATTGATGGAGTTGTTTTTAGTATATTTTTAGGAATAGGTTTCAGAAATATGAATATTCAAATAGTAGATACTATTCGATGGTCATTTTATAGAGCTTTCATATTTACTAGATATGGATTATTACTAGGTTCAGTTTATGTTGGAATACGCTTAATTTTTACTGATAGATATTTTAGAGTAAATGGTTGGCAGTCTATGATATATGAACTACTACTATTTTCTGTCATTTCTGGAATTATTGGTGGATTAGATAAAGGTAGAGAGATAGAAAAAACAACTTTACCAAACCAAGGAATAATTCGTTCGGCTAGATATTCAATACTTTTGTTTATAACTTTTTTTCCAATCGGAATGATTGGAAGTATTCCTTATTCAGAAAATATTCGTGAGACGATTTGCATTAGTTTCACTGTTGGATTGCTAGCTGGATTGGCTGGTGGACAATTTTCTGGCTTAATTGTCATAAAACATTTGGTATTGAGATTTATTTTGTGGGTAAATGACTACATCCCCTTTAACTGTGCCAGCTTTTTTGACTATGCTACGGAACGGATTTTACTACAAAAGTCTGGTGGAGGTTATATCTTCTACCATCGTTCGCTTTTAGAATATTTTGCTTGTTTGCAGGAAACAGATGTTTAGGAAGTATTTTTTTGCTGTAGACATATAAATAAGTCTTTATAGCTTACTTTAAAGAATATTTTCGATGAAACTCTAATTTCCGGAGGTCGGGTGTACAGAGGTAGTTTACAAAATTAGAACCGAAGGAATTGGGAAACGTGCTTATTGACTTATCTTCCATTGATAATAAGCTAGTTTATTAGGTCAACTATTAAGTTTTTTCGGATGAAATAAATCCCAATCAAAATACCGAGGCTTTTCATTCAATAATCGCCGATATTTCTACGTGTTTAACTTGCTATTTGACCATGGCGAACATCGATTTGTTCTTTATTAATATCAAATAATTCCATTTCAGTTTTGTAATCGCCGATTTTTACTTGCATATTAGAAAGCAATTTTTCGACTTAAGGTATTTACAGTAAGACTTTGGTTGTTTTTGGAGATGTCTATTGGCAATTGCAAGATTATAGTCTTTTTTAAGACTGTTAAGAGAGAACATTATTTTGAGGCTAAGCTTTTGAAGTTGTGAAATTCCGGTTTATCTACTCTGTACCGTTTTCTTCTCTGTCTCCGAAAGGTTTACAAAAGTTTTAATCGAATAATTTAATAGAGGGGTAGATTTTTAGATAAAATTTTGGTATTATGAAAAACGCAAATGCGGCGACATAGCCAAGTGGTAAGGCAGAGGTCTGCAAAACCTCCATCCGCCGGTTCAAATCCGGCTGTCGCCTTTGTTAATATTCCGTTGTTTCCCGCTTCTCAAGCGCCTTCTAGCTTCGAGGAGCGGATTCTTCGTTTGTTCCATTTTAGTTCAAATCCGGTAGAATCAACTCACGATTTTAGTCCAAATTTAGTCCAAGTTTTTGCGACCTTTTGGGGAATTACAAGGGATTTTCCTGAAGAATTAATTTTTGGTAATTGGGGTAAAATTGGGGTAAATTATCATGGATATTAGCGCTCGCCTCGCACAAGCTAATGGTAGGCTGCGAAATTCCAATGTTGGTATAACTATTGAGCAACGTGGAAATATCTTATGGTTAAGGGGGACGTTTCCGCCAAAACCTAACTCCGGTAAAACTAAGCCCCATCAGCAAAGAATATCTTTAAGAACGCAACAGCATTCTCAAGGAGTTAAAGCAACAATAGCTGGATTACAGTACGCTGAAAGACAAGCTCGTGCTATTAGCGTACAGCTTGATAGCGGTGAGTTTGATTGGATGCAGTGGGATGTAAGTCAAGCACCAAAACCAGAAACGGTTTCGGATTGGGTAGAAAAGTTTGAAGCCGAATATTGGAGAAGAAGAAAGCGCAACCAGCAAACCGAAACAACCTGGAAGAAAGATTACCAAGTTGTTTTTCCAAAGTTCGCACAATTCGCCGACGATAGAGAATTATCTATTGACTTGATGATTGAATTCGCTAGCCTTAGCGAACCCGATACGCGAAGTCGTAAAAGAGTATGTGATATTTTAGGTAGACTTGCTAAATTCGCCAAGCTTGGAAATTTAGAAGCAATAAAAGAATTAACTGGAAATTATTCTCCTGGAACAGTATCGCCAAGAAGTCTACCTACTGATAAGCAGATAGCTCAATGGCGAGAAAGAATTTCTAACCCAGGTTGGCAGTGGATATATGGGATGTGTGCTGCATATGGTTTGCGTCCCCATGAAGCATTTCATGGGGACGCAAACCATATGCTGGATTTTCCAACTGCACGAGTTAGCGATGAAACAAAAACGGGAGAG
>JBCBHT010000210.1:0-12849 GCA_038525335.1 Cyanobacteria bacterium J06621_15
CTTTAAAATTGCAAATTCAGTATTTATATTGGGAAAAATGCTGGGATTTTATAAATTTACGTTGTCACAAAATAAACATAATATTAGCTGAATAACTAAAAAACCTTAGATATAAAAGCAATTCAATTATTCAAGACTACCCTTTCCTTTCTCCACTAAGAAAAATTTGCAGCGAAAAAAAATTATTTTACTCCTTACTCCTTACTCCTTACTCCTTACTCTTTACTCTTTACTTCTTACTTCTTACCCACAGCATTTAAAGGAATCCGATAAACGCTATTACCAGCGGTAATATAAAGTGTTTGATAATTTTGATTTCCCCAAGCTAAATTTGTCGCTTTTTCAGGAACGTTGATTTTGTCGAGAAGTTGACCAGTTGGTGAAAAAATCCAAACCCCTCCAGAACCAGTACAGTAAATATTACCCTTGGTATCTACTTTCATTCCATCGGGTACACCTTTATCTGTGGAACCTGGTAATTCTGCAAATACTTTACCTTCACTTAAAGTTCCATCTGGTTTGACATCAAAAACGAGAATATGTAACTTTTCCGAATCGCTGACATATAATTTCTTTTCGTCGGGAGAGAAAGCAATTCCATTCGGACGAACCATTTGTTTATTCAATAAAGTTAAATTACCATTGTCCCAACGATAGATACCATAAAATCCTAATTCTTCCTCTTCCTCCTTAATTCCATAGGGAGGGTCGGTAAAATAAATACTGTTATCTGACTTCACAGCAATATCGTTGGGACTATTAAGCAGTTTACCCTTGTAACGTTCTGCTAAAACGGTGACTTTACCATCCTTTTCAGTTCGGGTTAATTTACGATTGTGTTGAGCGCTAATTAAACGTCCTTGATTATCATAAGCATTACCGTTGGTATTTCCAGAAGGACGACGAAATATAGTAGGTTTATTTTTTTGTTTCTCTTTATCTTGAGTATTCCATTTGTAAATAGTATCTGCTGGAATATCGCTGAATAATAAAAAGCCTTCGGGATTCCATACCGGACCTTCCGTAAACTTGAACCCATCGAATAACTTTTCTACCTTGCTATTATCACCAACAATATTCGATGTTTCAGATGTTTGATATGTATTAGCGTGAGTATTCCCACAGCTTGAGGATAAATTTAATAAACCTAGTAGTAAACTGTATTTGGCTAGTCGGAAAGTATTTTTTATCATTGTATTTTTATTTTCGATTTTACAATTAAATTGACAATATTGATTTAATATTTTGTTTTTATTGGTAATTGATAATTATATTTTTTGTTTTTTCAGTGGTGAGAATGCTGAAATTATTTTATAGTAACCACAAAAATTCTGCTCTTAATTCATATCTTCGTTAAATAATCTGTATTGCAAAGTACAATTTTAGATACACTTACCCTGCTAACGTTTTGTGAATATACTGCTTAAATTAATCAGAATTTTTGAATCAGTTGTCAAAATATCTACCAAAATGATTTAGTACCATGACTAGCCAACCAGGAAGTTTAAAAAGACCTCTCGTTGAAAACAAACGTTGGCAAATAATACCTAAGCATTGGCGATTTCTATTAGTTATAGTACTGATAATTGGTATATTTTTCCGTTTTACTCATCTCGACCAAAAAGTATTTTGGTTTGATGAAAGTGCAACCATGCTCAAAATTTCAGGTGATACAGCACAAGTGTGGAGCAATAGATTACCAAGCAATAAGTTAATCGGTACTGAAGATGTACCAAAATATTTTCTTCCTAATCCCGAATCTAATATATTTGACACTATCAAGCTTCTAGCAAAACAAGATGCTAAACACGCACCTTTGTATTTTGTGATGTTAAGGTTTTGGGTGGATTTATTTGGTAATTCTCTCGCTGCAATGAGAAGCTTATCCGCAATAATTAGTTTACTTGTATTTCCCAGTATCTATTGGCTATGTGTAGAACTATTTAAAAAACCTAAGGTCGGTTTGACAAGCGTTGCTTTGGCAGCTGTATCACCATTCCATATCTTATATGCTCAGGAAGCACGCATGTATAGCTTACAGATGGTAGTAGTGTTGCTATCAAGTGCAGTTTTATTAAGAGCAATCCGCATTAATAGTAAACAAAGCTGGGGAATATATACGTTAAGTTTATTATTATCAATCTACACTCATACCATTACCTTATTTGTAGCTTTAGCTCACGGTATTTATATAGTTGCTGCTTACGGATTTCGACAAACTAAGATTACCAGGAATTACCTGTTTGCTTCATTTATCTCTTTATTAGGTTTCGCTCCTTGGCTTTATTTTATAATTACTAATTCCGAACAAGTCAAAAGCTCAATGAATTGGTCAACACAAGCAATTCCTCTGTCTTCTCTGATGATACATTGGGTAATTAATTTAAGCCGTGTATTTATTGATTTTAACCCTAGCTATCGTCTGAATGAATTCAGCAGCTTTAATAATCCTTTTTCTATTTTTTATATTGGGGCTATCTTAATTTTAGTAGGATATTCGATATACTTTATTATTCGTAATAGTCATAGAAGAACGTGGATATTGGTATTAAGTTTGATTGGAATTCCCTTTCTAGCTTTAGCATTACCCGATATGCTATTTAATGGCATCCGTTCGTTTAATAATAGATATCTGGTAGCGTCATATCTAGGAATTCAATTAGGTGTAGCTTATCTACTCGCAACTAAAATGGTTTTTGCAGCGAAATTATGGCAACAAAAATCTTGGCAGATATTAACTATAACTCTGATTGGATTTAGCATTGTTTCATGTGCAATTATATCGACCGCAGAAACATGGTGGAACAAATACTATTCCTCAGATATTATTCCGATGACAAAGATTGTAAATCAATCCAGTCAACCGCTTTTAATCGTTGAAAAATATTGGCGTTCTGGATGGAATTTGTACTCAATTAATAATTTTTTAGAATCAAAAGTTAAAATTAAGCCTTTAATCGAAGGTAATATGACTAATGAAATTTCTGATAAATTTAGCAACATATATGTATTTAATCCATCCACAAAATTGAAAACAAAACTCAGAAATAGTCAAAAATACGAAATTCAACCAGTTTATAATGGTGAGAGTTTTGAAATGATGGAAGTTAAAATAAATTAAAACAAACTAATTTGGATATAAATACTATAAATAAATATTTTTAAACAAATTATAAAAAAGTACAAGATTCCGGTTTAATTTATGAAATTATTTGGCTCGTCAATACTTGTTATCAATAAGCTTAATGTTATTTAATTAAACCTGAATTAGGGATATTTTTTTCGTTAGTAAAATAGTAAAAAATATTGAATAATCTAGCTAAAATAAAAATTGAATTTATTCTCTCGTTTACCATTTATAGCAATACTCTTACTCTCTACTTGCTACTCACTACTCACTACTTACTACTTACTAATTGAGTACAATTGCACTCAATCCTGCTTCCAATTAATATTCCCACCATCGAAAAATATTAAACTGTTCCCATATATCCTTTCCCATTACTGCTTCTTAGGTGATAAATAGAATGTATGGTGTATTTAACAAAAATACATAATAAATAGAACATTAGCTGAGATTGAAACCGTGATGGGAGCAGGATTACAAATTAATTGGGTTGCAGCGACGTATGCTGGTGTACAGTTCGCTGCTTGGGGATTTCTCTCAATTTTGATTGCTGAGGTGGTTAGAGATAGCTATCATGCTGCTTGTCATCAGGTAAAATGGTTATCCAAATGGCACAATAAACACCATCAGGTGTATAAGCGAGACTTATCGATTATTTCTCTGGAAGCTTATAAAGATTCTCAGCTTTATCATGACATTGTTGAATCGATTTTACTTTTAATCGTAATCAGTGCGATCGCAATTATATTTCGTCCGGTAGGTTTATGGTTGGGGGTACTTTACGCTGCTACTTTCCTTTATGGAGCTTCGTTAAGATACTTTTTGGGAAAGGTTGAAACCGACTATACTCATAGACCGGGAGATTTAGAAGTTATTCCTTCTGTGTGGTGGGTAAATAGAACCTACCATTGGAGGCATCATTTTGATGACGTAAACGCTTATTATAGTGGTGTATTTCCTTTAGTTGATAAGGTTTTGGGAACTGCACTTTCTGTAAAAGGTAAAACTGTCGCAATAACTGGAGCATCTGGTAGTTTGGGACAAGCAATAACCTCGGAGTTAGTTGCAAAAAATGCCAAAGTTATTGCCCTAACTACCAATCCCGATAATATTGTAGAGCAACCTAAAGTTAAAGCTGTGGGTTGGAATTCTGGAAAAGAATCTGAATTGTTGGAGCATTTACGGAAGGTTGATATTTTAATTATTAACCACGGAATAAATGTTTATGGTAGTCGCAGTTCTGATGATATTGGTAAATCTTTTGAGGTGAATGCGTTTTCAGCGGTGAGATTAATGGATTTATTTTTCTCCACTGTAACTGGAGCGAATGCGAAAGCGACGAAGGAAATTTGGATTAATACATCGGAAGCTGAAGTATCCCCTGCTTTGAGTCCTTTGTATGAATTGAGTAAAAGGACTTTGGGGAATATTATTACGCTCAAAAGGTTGGATTCCCCCTGTACGGTTCGGAAGTTGATTTTAGGACCTTTCAAAAGTCGATTGAATCCTTATGGGGTGATGTCAGCGAGTTTTGTTGCAAAGGGAATTTTGTTTTTAGCTCAAAGAGATTTCCGCAATATCATTGTTACTGTTAATCCCTTAACGTATATCTTTTTCCCGATTAAGGAATTAAGCACTTGGTTGTACTATCGGATTTTTAGTAAAGGTTAACAAAAAAGGGAACTGTATCTTCCTATGTTGATAGAATGCAGTTCCCGATTTTATTTTTCATCTTTACATTTTTATGTTGTTTTCAGTAAAATTGAATTACTAAATGATTTGAATTTAAATAATTAAAAAAATTGCCGTTGTATGAGATAATTGTTATAGATAAAAATTTAATAAATTTATTTTTTTATAATGGAGTGGTGCTGAAATTTTTAAAGCAGGCATGCCTCCCCACTATTTATACATTAATTTACTGCTATAAAATAATAATACCAGAAAAGCGTAGCTATAATCAATATTTTTTTCTGCAATTGATTTATATATTTGACTTACATTGATTACAGAAAAAAGTAGGGATATATTTGTAGCAAACGTTTACGGTTAAAAAGCTTTTATAGTAAAAAATAAAATAAGAATAAAAAATGGTAAGCCAGCCTCGAAGAATTAATTGAAGAGTCGTATCCAGATTTTGCTGACGACCCAGAAGAGCTATCGTCAGTAGGGTTAACTGGGAAAGCAATGAAAAGCTACTAATCTGCGTCAGAAAACAACTCTCATTGCCGCATAACCTATTTAGATAAAATTTTAGAAATTGCATCTTCATCTCAAAAACACGAAACCAATAAAGAATGCAGTTCCCTATTTCACGAATTCAAATAAAACAAAAATATAAATCTAATTACGGTTCTTATTTTAATTAAATTTGTTTAAAAAGTTGATAATAATTGCTTAGGATGTGAGATAATTATAAATATGAAGCTTATAAATGATTATTTTTTATAATGGAGTGGTGATGAAATTTTTATGGCAGGCATGCCTTCCCATTATCTAAATCGTTAAATATCATATAATATTATAATATCATAAAAACGCTCCTAAAAAATATTTTTTATATTGCAATCTATTTACATATTCAACTGACATAAAATATTTTATTTTTACAAACAGCTTACTAATAAAATCCTAAAGACCACAGCTATTTGGATTGTAGCGGTTCTGAAATAGGCACATACCTTAGCATTGCAACGTCTCTAAATTGAATGAATTTAATTATTGTATAGATAAAACATTGGGTAATGATAAGAATATTCCCTACAGAAAAGTTTACAATTACAACTCATCTTCAAATGGATAGAGTTGAAAATCAGTTATCAAGCCATATTGAACCAGTTAAATTGGATAGAGTTAATTTTCCTTTCTCTCCTGCACCGAGCAAACCCTATGAAGGTTGGGTTGAAAATGATTGTTTCCAACTGCAAAAAATTTCGAGGAATAACAATAGATATACATTACCTATTGTAGAGGGAAAAATATTTTCGGAAGACAGGGGAAGTCTTATAGAAATAAAGATTAAGCCGAATGAAAATTATAATCGGATTATGTTATTTCTAGCTTTGCTCTATATACCTGTGATTATAATTATGGGTTTTGATATTTGGTCGAGCATCCAGGATAATACAAGAGAAGCTCCGATATTCTTTTTATTCTTTCCTTTTTGGATGGGTGTTGTATATTTCATCGCGATAATAAAATTTAAATCGCAGATGAGAAAAGACAAAAAGTTTTTGTTAGAAATATTTAATTAAGTAAATCGGTCTTGGAAATCGTAATTAGCACAAGGAATAGAAAGTAGAAAGCTGATTGTATTTTTGATTTTTATACTTATATAAGAAATATTAATTGACCTCCCTCGATTGAAATTGCAGTCGGGGGAGGATTTAAAAAAGCTGACGGGGATTGTTATCTAGTTGTTGTCTTCCTTATCCTTCTTCCTCAAACCCAAAATCAACGGAGTAGCAGCAGTTAAAATTGCTGGAATTAATGCAAAGTAATCATAAGGTGTTGGGAGTTTTGTGATTTGGGGTGTTGAAGGATTTGTTGTCGAAGGAACACTAATATAGTTAGAAGACGAGATTTTTTGAGAATTATTTGATAACATAAGGTAGAAGAAAAAATTTGATATTTCTGCTATGGCTAACTGCGAATTAGCTCTAGCAGTTGACCGACCCGGAAATGACTGCGAATCATTGCTGGGTTATTTTATTGGTCACGTTTCATGACCTTCATTAATTAAGTACAAATTCTAAACAAATTGTGACCGACGGTTATCCGTATCAACTGGTTTTAATTATTTGCAATTGCTTATGTAGAGACGTAGCAGTGCTACGTTTCCTTCAATGTGAAATCACAACTTTGCACTTAAATATAAAAACTGTATTTTATAGCGTTCCTACAGCAACTTCGGTACAACTTGACCTCACCCCCAGCCCCTCTCCGATATCTTGGATAGGGGAGATAAATTTTGAGGTGTACCTCAATAGATTAGGAAACGCTATATTATTTTTTTTAATACAAATGTAAATTATTTGGTATTGCTGAATTGACTCGGTGAAACTATGATTTCACATTGTCGGAGACGTAACACTGTTACGTCTCTACAAAGGTTTTATGTTTTTAATAAAATGTGATAAATAAGATTCATATCCTAACTCTGCAACGCTAATTATTTGATGTAGATTTATATAAATAAAAATAAATAGAGACGTAAAAACCTCCAATAACTCTTGGAGGATAAAGAATTATAAATAAATGGTGAAACTAATAAATAATCAAACTACATATTTAATTAATCAACTAATTTCTGGAAATATATCTGACGTAATTCATTCAAAGCTCTTTCACCACGTTTACGTGCTGTTGCTACACGAATTCGCTTTCCTTCCTGCTCGGATAATACATCAGCAATTTTGTCCCAAGATAAATCTTCAAAAAAGCGCATCCTGATAATTTTTCTACTAGCAGGTTTGAGTTGTTGAATCTTTTTATTTATTTCGTCATTGTTATTGTAAAAACTATTTTCATCGCAACGTGAACTCGCTAGATACTCAATTTTTTCCGATTCAGTAGCTTGGCTAAATTTATTTTTGTTATACAGCTTCTGAATCCGACGTTCGCTAACCAACTTAGACCAAGCTACCGGATAATTTATAGTGGTTCCAGAATTTATCGCTTCAGTCAAACATTCAACAACATACTGAATGATGTCTTCTTCTGATATCAAGCTACTGAGCTTTAAAGCGTGAATTCGACTCCTGATATGAATTTTTAACCAATCAGCTTGTAATACTTGATTTACTGCTTGACTTATTTCTTGATTAACTCCTTGACGTACTTTAATAAGTTCATTACAATCAGGATTCAACATTTTTAAATTTTTCCCTGAAGAAACAATTTTTCTAAATCTCCGTGCTTATAATTAGAAAACAGACGATTAACCTTCTTAGTATCAACGGCTGGCAAAAATGTGACCGTTGTATCAGAATTTGACATCAATATCAGTCTAAAGAGAGAGATTAAATACCAAAATATTTTCCTCAAAACTTATATAGCTAGCTTTTTACCTCATTTGAAAGCAGTCGCTATTAATTAGTGTCCTTGTCTAAATAATTGTGACTATCAATACTAAAAATAAGCCAGTTATTCAAGTGTCACACTAAATTTTCATGGTTATTTTTTTATTCAAAAAGAGAATAAAACTACTTTCTTTTCAGCAGAAGATTACCTATAAAAAATTCTTGTAGAGTACAGAGTAATAGAGACATAAACAGATAGGTCATTATTAAGCAAAAAAGAAGTAGTCAAAATTGTTCAAAAAATAATTACGAAAAAATTTACAATTTGTAACTAGAAAAATGTCACACTTTAATATCTAAGTGACACTAATAATATGTGAACGCAGTAAAAGCTATGCAATTAACAGCTGTATATGTATACAAGCTTGATAGCACTTAATTCAAAATAAACTGTAATTTATTTTCGGAGCTAGGGATATTCAATGAGCGCAATAAATATAAGGTATTACGGTGATAGAAGCTATATTTATAAGATAGTTGAAGAATACGGTAAATTAATCAGAATACGATTTCCATCTGATATTGAAAATGACCGTATTCTGGAAATTATGGAGTTAGCTGTGTATGATACGGAGCTAAATGAGTTAATTAATCAAGAAGACAAAAAGTATCTAGAAGAAAATAATTTAGATGAATCTTCAAGCGTAGAATTGGAGAATATTACTAATCTATCATTGATAGAAAATAATAATCAAGATACGAAAGCAGGGTTAAATATTTCTAGTAATTTAGTTTTATTTCCTCGTTTAACTGCTGCATGTAGCTCGCATTTAGAAAAAAGAAAAAGTTTGAGTTTTAATCTTAGGAATGCTATTCCTTGCATTGTGACAGCGGGAATATTAACTTGTGTGGGAATTGTTCAATTTTGTAATTCTTTAAATCAAGAAAAGCAAACTTCACTTAAGTATGCTGATGCTCTTCAGGGTGAATTTTATCAAGGTTTTTCTACGAGATATGCTGGCAATTACTTCTTGAGCAATGCAAATAATATGGAAACAGAAATATCAATTTGTAACTCAAATGGTAGTGGAAATAATCGAGAAATTAAAAATTATTATACCTCTTTCAAACGGTTGAAAAACCAGATTGTAATGCACAAATTACAACCATCACAAGTCAAAGGTGAAGTTAGAGAATTGCAAGTCAGAGCAGAAAGACAGCAAAGAGAAGCAGAAAATAATCAACGTTATTTAGAAAATCAAAAGGAGCTAGCTGAAGTACAACATAATTATCATGAAGCACGAAGGTTAAAAGACCAAGCCAAAACTGCATTATCACAATCGCAACAATGGCTTTGTTTATCCCGTCAAGCGTTAAATTTGAGCATTCGTTAATTACCTTCTGCAATGCTTTCATATACTGTACGAGAGTATAAATAAATTTGAAAGCATTGCTATTTTTTTAGGGAGTAGGGAATGGGTAACAGGAAGTAGAAAATAAAAAATAATATTTACTATCAACTTAATCCATACACATTTCATAAAAAACAGATAACTAGTGTAGAGACGTAACACTGTTACGTCTCCAACAATGTGAAATCATAGTTTCATATGAGAAATCATATTTTTTCGTTACTAAAACATGTTAGTTAAAAGTTAAATAAATATATAGCTATTTACATAAAACACCACGAATTCAAGCAATTAATTATTATCTGAGAAAGGTAAAATATTTCGATGTGCAATTGTGGAAATTACGGTTGTTTTACTGTAATATCAGTATCAAATCATTTCTGAATTAAAATCAGGGTTGCAGCTATGGTTAATATAAGAACATCAAATATTCAACTTACTATTTCCCTATCGGAACTAGATTTAGATGAGGAAGATTTACAAGCAGAAGTAGAAAATTTATTACCTCAGATTAAAGAAGTGGACGGGGTCGAATCAGCGGGTTTGGTAGAGGTTTCAGAAGTACCAGAAAGTTCTAAATCTCTGACTGGTTATGTGTTGGGGATGTTGAAAACAGTCTTGGTAGACAAAGCAGACCTAAAAAATGTTTTCGGTTTTTTACGCGACCGGTTTGGGAATAAACCAATTAAACTGAAACTTAAAGCTCCCGACGGTAGGGAATTAGATTTAGAAGCAAGCAGTAGAGAAGAGTTTGAATTTGCGATGCTACAAGCTCAAAATTTTCTTAATAATACTAAAGCTATTTAGTGTAAGGGTGTAAAGATGGCGAAGGTTGCTTTACTAATTGGGGTTAGCGAATATGAACCGGGATTAAATGCTTTACCAGCTGCGGTTCAGGATGTGGAAGCGATGCGGCGTGTTTTAGTAGACCCAGAGATGGGTGATTTTGCGGATAGTGATATTACGGTTTTAAAAAATCCTCAGCCGCAGAAAGTTAGAAATGAGATTTATAATTTATTCGCAAATCGTAAGAAAGATGACCTAGTATTATTTTATTTCTCCGGTCATGGAATAAAAGATGAGAAAGGAAAACTTTATTTATCAACCCGCACCACCAGAAAAGATAATGGTAAATTAGTAAAACCTTCGTCTATCGCTGCATCGGTCTTACATGAAAGTATTAATGATAGCCGTTCTCAGAGACAGGTAATTATTTTAGATTGTTGTTTCAGCGGTGCGATCGCAACTGGGATGACTGCAAAAGATGACGGTAGCATCGACTTGGAGGAACAGTTAGGTGGAACGGGAAGAGCGATTTTAACTTCTTCGAGTTCGACACAATATTCTTTTGAACAGGAAGGTTCGGAACTTTCGCTTTATACTCGTTATTTGGTAGAAGGAATCAAGACGGGAGCAGCAGATACGGACGGTGACGGTCAAATCAGCATCGATGAATTGCACGAATATGCAAGTCAGAAGGTACATGAAGCATCTCCAGCCATGACTCCCAAATTTTACCCGATGGAAGAGGGTTATAAGATATTATTAGCGAAGTCGCATCAGGATGACCCAAAGTTACAGTATCGTCAGGAAGTAGAAAGTCGAGCAAAAGAAACTCGCGGTACTTTTTCGATTTCTGCATTAAGAATTTTAGAATTAAAGCGAAACGAATTAAAATTATCTGTTGAAGAAGCAACTGTAATTAAAGATGAGGTGCTAAAACCTTATCGAGAGTACGAACATAAATGTTATCAGTACGAGCAAAACCTAATTGAACAAGCAGAGAAACAGTATCCATTTAATCAGATAATTCAGAACGATATCAAAGACCTCCAGCGATATTTAGGACTAAGAAATGAAGATGTTGCTGATATTGAAAAACGGGTTTTAGCTCCTAGAGAAGAATTAATTAATAAAAGTTCATCCAAAAAATTTCAGCAACCCAAAGTTAATCATCAAGTAATTATAGAAATAGATAAACAATCTTCTCAAAACCAAAATAAAACAGCAGTACAGGTAAAAGAACCAGAAATTGAAGTTTCTACATCTGAAGATTCTCGTGAAAATACAATTACTAAAATTTTAAAATCAAAGATAAATGCGATAGCAGGAATTATCTTTATAACTGCATTGGGAGTTTTAGGATTTCAGTTATCTAGTAATAGAAATTCTCTTGTAAGTAGCAATAATTCAGAAAATAGACAAGAAACTAATAAAAATCCTCAAGTTAAACCTGTATCTTACAATGTAGAAAAGATTTTAGATAAAGCTCCAGAAATCAAACATGCATCTCGTTTGAGAAAATTGAGACGCAGAATTTACGAAAAAATAAATCAAAACTGGAATCCTCAATCGTTAAACCAAAATTTATCCTATCGTGTAATCACAGCAGGAGATGGGACAATTTTAAGCTACCTACCTTTAAATGAATCAGCAAAAAAATATATTAATCAAACACCACTTAATAAAATCCTTTATCAGTCAAATAATCAAACAAATCAAACAGAAATAAATAACGAACCAGTTGCTCAATTTAGAGTTAGATTTCTTAAAGACGGAAAATTAAGTGTAAATCCTTGGATTGGGTATTTTTATAAAACTCCAGAATTACTCGGAACACAAATTACCGATGAAAATCAAATTCAAACCTTACAACAAAAGCTTTACGATAATATCTCGAAAAACTGGGAAGACACAGTTACATATGAAAGAAACTTAAGGTATCGAATAGCAGTAACCGAAGATGGAATTATAGCCGATTACGAACCATTAAATAAACCTGCTTTTGAAAACTTCCGTAAAACACCATTACCAAAAATATTTTCACAGATTCCTAAATCAGAGATAGTAAATTCAATAGACCAGAAACCCTTAGCTCACTATCAAGTTAGATTTTCAAGAAATGCATCCAAGGGTAGATTGATAATTGAACCTTGGGAAGGGTATAGAAGAGGAGCGAAGGATTGATTATTGACCGTTATTATCGGAATCGTTAATAAAGGATGATTATTCAAGCTATATTATCGAAAACGATGCTTAATCGTTAATAAGAAATAACGTTCCTGTAGGGGGGATAATTACGTAGGGTGTGTTGTCGCGGAGCGCAACGCACCATAATTATATGACGATTTTGGTGCGTTAGACTAAAGTCGTAACGCACCCTACAAATACTACTTGCTAGCTTGAAAAGTTATTCGTGGGGAGACTCTAATACCGCACTTTCCGCGACTCCCTTGTCCTAATTACGATTTTCAACACTGACTTTAACTACTGCATAAGAAACATCTTG
>JBCBHT010000211.1:0-12833 GCA_038525335.1 Cyanobacteria bacterium J06621_15
GCTTCACAGACAGCCAATAGTATAACTATTCAAACATACATTCCTAACCCCTATCCAGGAACTCCTTTTTTAGGTGATGGGTTCTTTAATTCAAATGGTAGACCATCAGTTGATCCTCCTTTAGACCCAGATGGGAATCCATTAAATCCAGGAATTACAGATTTTACCCCAGGTACTCCAGCTACTTCTACCAATGAACTTGTACCAATTGCTGTTGATAATGAAGGTAATCCTGTTTTCGACCTCAGAACTGTGGTTACTCCTGGAACTCCTGATACATATACATTCGGACTTCCTTCTTTATTTCAATACCCCAAAAAATTCCTTGCTTCTTTGCAAACTCAAGTCACCAACGGTAACGCTAAAATTTTGACCGACCCTACTTTAATTGTTCAAGAAGGTCAAACTGCTAACGTAAACCTAACTTCGGAAGTAGTAGGAAATTTCAATAGAGAAATAACTCGTGGTGATGGAGCTTCAACCGAGACTATTACTGTTGATAAAGAAAATGTCGGTTTAACTTTAGCTGTAAAAGTTGACCGAGTTGACGATAACGGTTTCGTTTCCTTATCGGTGGCTCCTACTGTCAGAGCACCCCAAGCACCAGCTAGTATTAATGTAGGTGACGGTGGAACCCAGGAAATCTTTTTGGTATCCGAGCGTTCGCTTAATTCTGGCTTAGTCCGCTTGCGCGATGGTCAGACTTTAGTTCTCTCCGGTATTATTCAAGAAACAGACCGGGTAAACGTTTCTAAGACTCCTATCTTGGGCGATATTCCCATTATTGGCTCACTATTTAGAAGAACAAATAAGAACAGCCAGCGTAATGAGGTAATCGTGTTACTCACACCTCAAGTCATGGATGATTCTCAAGGTTCTTCTTACGGGTATAACTACAAACCCAGCCCTGAAGTACGCAGAATGTTGCGGAATCGCGGGTTGAAATTACCCCGGAGATAAAAACCGGCATTTTCACAATTAATTTTCACCTTTGTAGAGACGTAGCAGTGCTACGTCTCTTAACGTTTGCGAACAAAGCGATAAGTAAGCGAACAAAAATATTTACCGTCATTGCGTTAGCGAAGCGTGTCCGATAGGACATACGAAGTGAAGCATTCAGCGAAGCTGCGGATCATCGCAGGGGCTGAGATGATCCGCAGCTTCGCTGAATGCTTCGTTTCACTATCTCCCTTCGGGAGACGCTACGAAGACCGTTCCACTCGCAATGACAATGTGTAGTTAATTTTGTTTAACTACTTATTTGTACCGTAAAAGCCAAACTGCACAGCAAATTATTCTTCAGAATATGATTAAAAATAATTTCGCTGCTTTTAAATTAGGTAGCGGTGGCTATACAAAATTTTCGCGTGATTTTGATACACAAGGAGACGTAGCACTGCTACGTCTCTACATCAGTTATTTTTTTCCAACAAATCGGTTTATATAGCAACGAACCTAATTAACATTATTCTTTAAACAAAAAATATTGTTGAAATCAGAACATGTGGGGTTAATATCCCTAGAAGAATATTGAATAAACTCAAAACTTTACAAAACTTATAACTAAATCTTTAGTTTTTTAACTAATTAGATAAATAATTTAAAACCTTTATTTAAGAAGTCATCGAGAGAGAAAGCTAAATATTTGTCTGGATAAAAAAATCAACATATTAAGCTTATTAATATTATATTTATTGTCTCTATTGGCTCTAAAATCTTCTTTTCAGCTATTTATCCTACCTGCTTTTATCCCCCCATTACTCATCGGCATTTTTTGCACTGTTACCCTTTTAACAAGGTCTTGCAATTAAGGATTTCATGCTTTGATAAGCAGGTTTTTGCTGTAAAAAACGAAGCTTTGGATATGAAAAAACCTGAAAACTATATAAAATAATCGTTTCATGTGTCCACTTATGGCTACAACACCTTAGAATGATTCATTGAAAAGTCTGGCGAATGGGAGTTGTAGCGGGTTCAAGCAAAATACTCAGGTATGCTCGGCTTTTGTAAATCTCCTTTCCAAGGATGCAAGTAAGGATACATCAGGGGTGTCTGCACCCAACAAACAGTAAACCGACACGGAGTTTGACATGAATAAAGGTGAATTAGTTGATGCTGTATCTGAAAAGGCTAGCGTAACCAAAAAGCAAGCCGATGCGGTTTTGAGCGCTGCTTTGGAAACCATCATTGAAGCGGTTTCTTCCGGTGATAAAGTAACGTTGGTTGGATTCGGTTCTTTTGAATCTCGCGAACGTAAAGCACGCGAAGGACGTAACCCCAAGACCAATGAAAAAATGGAGATTCCAGCAACAAAGGTTCCTGCTTTCTCCGCAGGGAAGCTCTTTAGAGAAAGAGTTGCTCCCCCAAAAGAGTAGGCTTTTTTGAATTACCACTTTTTCTAATGCGGCAACCGAAACACGGGGGTAACTTAGCTTGGGCAGCAGCAGTAGCTGGTTGTCCCCCTGATGCTATTTTGGATTTTTCTGCCAGCATTAACCCGCTAGGACCAACTGATAGTACTTTAGCGGCTATCATGTCCGAATTGGGTAATATAAAGCACTATCCAGACCCAAATTATGGCGAACTAAAACAGGCGTTAGCTCGCTTTCATAGACTACCATCTGAGTGGATTATGCCGGGTAACGGCTCGGCAGAATTACTGACTTGGGCAGGAAGGGAATTAGCACAAGTTGCCGCAACGATTCTCGTAACTCCAACCTTTGGCGATTATTACCGAGCTTTGGGAGCATTCGACGCTAAGGTGTTGGAGTTTCCTATGTCGTTAATCAATTCAGTGAATTATAATTTGTCATCAATTGCTGACTATTGTTTGACGACAAAGGACAAAGGACTATTGTTGAATAACCCCCATAATCCTACGGGGAAATTATTCACGCGGGATGCAATATTACCCTACCTCAAAGAATTTACCCTGGTGGTAGTGGATGAAGCTTTTATGGATTTTTTGTCTCCAGACAAGGAGCAAAGTCTAATTGATGTGGTGCAAGAATATCCCAATTTAGTAATATTGCGCTCCCTGACAAAGTTTTATAGTGTTCCTGGATTGCGCTTGGGATATGCCATTTCCAATCCCGAGCGCTTACGAAAATGGGAATCTTGGAGCGACCCTTGGACGGTAAATTCTCTAGCTGTAGCCGCAGCAATCGCTGCTGTAGAGGACAAGCAGTTTCAACAGCAAACCTGGGAATGGCTGCCAAAAGCAAGAAAAGATTTGTTTGCAGGTTTAGCGGATATCCCAGGTTTACAACCGCTCAAGGGCGCTGCTAATTTCTTATTAGTAGAATCAAATCATTCGACTGTCGATTTACAGCACAAATTGTTGCAAAATCATCAAATTCTCATCCGTGACTGTTTAAGCTTCCCCGAATTAGGCGATAGTTATTTTCGGGTAGCTGTGCGTTTGGAAGAAGAGAATCAGCGTTTGGTGGAAGCGGTAAGAGAGTTAGGAGTTAGGAGTTAGGAGTTAGGAGTTAAAAAATTAATACCCAATTACCAGTTCGCAATTCTCAACTAACAACTAACAACTAACCACTAACAACTAACAACTAACAACTAACAACTAACTAATTATTAATGTCTGTTGATTACGATATCGTGATTATTGGTGGTAGTCTTGCTGGACGGGATGCTGCTTTGAAAGCTGTTCGACAAAGGGCTAAAGTTGCTTTGGTTGAACCGCTATTTCGTCACGATTTGATTAAGCTTCAAGCTATTGGGAAAATTTGTAAGGTTGTTGGAAAATTTAATAATTTGGCTGAGTTTGGTTTTTTTAATCAAGCTGATGAAGAACAATTTCAAATCTGTTTAGAAAAAACTTTGTTGTGGGGTTCTGCTGTTGCTACAAATGTTAATGAAAATCTTTCACCTGCTTTTTTAGCGGGACAAGGTGTTGATGTTATTCTAGGTAGCGGTAGTTTTCAAGCTGAGCCAGATTTAAGTTTTGTTGTTAATAATCGCAAGTTACTTGCACGTAATTTTTTACTCGCTACTGGTTCGGTTCCGGTAATTCCAGATATTGAGGGATTACAAAAAACGGGTTTTTTGACGTTATCGGATATTTATCAAGTTTTGGGAAGTTCTGCACCACCGAAAAGCTGGGTCATTCTTGGTGGGACACCACAAAGTGTGGAAATCGCTCAAAGTTTAGCGAGATTGGGTTTGATGGTTACTTTCATAGTTAATAGTCCTCATGTCATCTCTTCTCCTGTTGACCCAGAAATCTTTCAGTTATTACAAGCGCAGTTGGAAGTTGAGGGAGTACGTGTTTTCACGCAAGCGGTTGTAACTCAAGTTCGGCTAATTGAAGATAAGAAATGGCTGCAAGTAAGGGATATAGCAATTGAAACGGATGAAATATTAGTTGCTGTAGCCGAAAGACCTTTTATAGAATCGTTGAATTTAGCTGCTGTAGGGGTAAAGTATAATTCTCGCGGTTTATCAGTCAATAAAAAGCTACAAACTACCAATCATCGGATTTATGCTTGTGGAGATGTAATTGGCGGTTACAATTTACCAAATATTGCTAATTACGAAGCGAAAATAGCGGTAAAAAATGCTCTATTTTTCTCTAAAAATAAAATAAATTATCAGTTTATTCCCTGGGGAATTTCAACTCAACCTACATTTGCTCAAGTTGGTTTAACAGAAAGACAAGCTAGAAATCGATATGATAAAAACGATATTTTAGTTCTACGACAGTACTTTAAAAATTTAGCATCTGCTCAATTAACAGATGAGACTACAGGAATTTGTAAAATAATTGTTCGTCGTAATGGTGAAATATTAGGAGCTTCTTTATTAGGAGCAGAATCCCAAGAATTAATAAATATCATTGCTTTAGCTATTAGTGAAAGAATTAAAATTAATAAACTAGCAAATTTATCTCCAGTTTATTCAAGCTTTTCCGAAATAATCGAACAAACAGCATGGGAATGGAATAAACAAAAATTTGAAAATACCCGTTTGCAAGATTTTTGGGATAGTGTATTTTACTTTTTAAGAAATCGAATTTAGGTTCGTAGTTGCGCTTCAGCGCCAAAAATGTAAAGTAACAGTAACAATTGGGTATGGGGCATTGGGAAGTCTTATCTCCCTATCTTTCGCTCTTCCATTACCTATTAGACATCTCCGGAAAACATTTTTATGATTTCAAATTATCGCAGACCTAACCCCCTACCCCATTCCCTCCTAGGGAATGGGGTTTTCTAAAGCCTCTCTCCCATTAGGGGAGAGGTCTGGAGAGGGGTCTTTCTTCTTTTCCGGAGATGTCTATTACCTATGCCCAATTACCCATGTTACTCAAGATTTTTGGCGCTGAAGCGCAACTACGAACTTAATCCCGATTCCTTTTCCTCTCAGGTAATGAAGCGTTACCGATACCTTGGAGAACTCCGCGAACGATTAAACCGACTCCTCTACCAACTATTCGGGTGAGAACGAAAACTACACCGTTTCCTACAAAGGATACTAGGGATTGTATGCGGGGTGTGGCTGCATCTCGTAATTCTAGTAACAGGGTCACTGCTAAGGGAATTCCCCCGAGTTCAGATAGTTCGCTGTTACGAGGTGAGTATACAAAAGCTTTGGCTATACCCCGAGGTGCGAGGACAAATAGCTCGTGACGACTCTCGAATATTTCTTGGGGTTCTCCTACGTAATTTTGCCAGCGATATTTCCACGATAAATCGTTTCTGAAACGTTCAATTTCTCTGGTGGACATTAATTTATGGTTGTAATAATCTTTTTTAATTATTTCTACGTCCGCTAATCTATTTAATAATGGCTGTATGACAGCATTGGCAATATTAATCAGCATATTTTCTAAAATCATGGCAGCATGTTCGTTAGCTTCTTCGCTACCTGGAGAATAAAGCGTATTATCTATATACAATTCTGTTTGGAATATTAAATAAGATAGTAATTCGGTGATTAAAGGTATTTTCTCAATAATTTCTGTTCTGACTATTGCTTCATTTTCTAATAATATATTGACAATTTCTACTTCTATATCTCCTATTCTAATTCGCGAAAATTTACCAAAGTATTCTTTAGTTGCTGCTTGCCATACATCTAGTAAAAGTTGATATTTAACTTCATTGAATAAGCTTTCTTCTACTTCAGAAGTACGCAATTCATCCAGGGAATCGGCAAATCTTTGTAATAATAAATAAAGTAATTCTCGCTTTTTATCTTCTCGTAAAATATCTATTTCTAAAGGAATATCCGTGACGTTTTGTAAGTTGAATTGAAGTTTATTAATACAAGATGCAAGCAGCGTTGCTTGTAAAGCTCTGGGACTGAGTAAAGGTGGAGCAAGAGGGTTTATTGATGAGTTAGTAACGGTAAGAGTACTACTTTCTAATTTGGGTGATGTTGATTCTGGGAAAGGAATAAGAGGTGATGGAGTATTTTGTTGCTGTGGTTGTAGTGAATCTACTAAATTATCGAGCAACCATTGTGCTGCAATTAGTTCCCGTCGTCTTCCGGCTAAAATAGCTTTGTTTAATACGGTTAATCCGGGAATTTGCAGTTGTCTGGTAACTTCTGTCAAGTTAGGTTTGATATAGTTAGTTCCCGATTCACGCAAATGATTGCGTAATTTATTAACTAAAGAGTTTCGGGATTTACGTTTGAGGAATAATCTTTCCTCTGATGTTTCACCTTCCCATTCCCTTAATTGCTGAGATTGATGAACCCAGTAGGAGTTCCCTTTCGCAATTTGTTCCATAGCAATAAGTAACTCGGAAATGGGAGTACCTTTAGGACAGTAACCATTTACTCCTTCTGCTTTTAAAGCTACAAGCATTCCAGGTTGGAGGATATGACAAAGAAGTAAAATGGGCAAGTTTGGGTACTGAGTTCTTAACTGTCTAATTAGCTGTAAGCCAAGTTCTTGTCGATTTGAGGAGCGATTATTGTCCGGTTCTAAAACTACCAAATTTACCTGATTTGGGTCTTGCTGCGCCAATTCTGCTAAGATTTGCAATGCTGCTGTGTAGGTTTCAGCTTCTCCGACAATTTGCAATTCCGGAAATTCTTCTAGAGTTTGACGTAATCCCAATCTAAAAATGGGGTCAGAATCAATTAACAGTAATTTTAGATGGCTATCGCTCATAGTTAATTTACGTTTGGAACGTTTTTTTATGCACCTTTTGGTAAACGGGATAGGGTAGAAGGAGAATTCGCAGATACTAGGGAGCAAGATGCTCCCACTAAGAAAATTAATAGAAATTAATATATTGTTAACTCCTAACTCTTAACTCTTAACTCGTAACTCCTAACTCCTAACTTAATATTCATAACTCTTAACTCCTAAGCTCTTGAGATTAATTTCTTTGTTCGCAATCTAAAAAGTAAAACAAATGCATCCGTTGTCAAAATCTAAATTCTAAAATGAATAATAATTACCGTATTCAACCTTTACTGAGCATTTAAATGAATTTGAGCATTCGGCATTGGTTGGTAGAAAATTATATCGAAATAAGTCATATAAAAGCGTGTTCGCAGGGACAAATGACAGGTGTCAGCTTGCGAATTCTTCAAGATATGGAAGTTAAAAGCCCCTCACCTTTTGATATATGTACTTTAGCAGAAGTTTTGGAAGTTCCTTTAGGGTCTGCTTTTTATGAGGTTGGTATTTTTGCTAGGTTGACTAAAAGTATTTTAGATTTATTAGGACGAAATAAACCTTTTAATCGTAATGAAGCTACTTGGTTGGCTTTTCAAGCTGCTTATTTACAAGCTTTGGAAGAAGTTCTGCTTGAGGAAGAGAGTCTTTCCCGAGTTTGGTTGGAAAGAGAGTTGATATCTTTGGGAAAGCAAGGAAAGGATGGGGATTTATTTGCGAATGCTGCTGTTAAATCTTTGCAGGATGAGGATTTACAAGCTGCGATAAATAATCTACGGAAAGAACAATTAACTGATGTTCAAGCGGAAGAAGCGCTATTAATGGTTGCTAATTCTTCTTTTGTAGAACAAATTAGCCATATTGCTGTAAGTTGGTTGGTTGCTAATAGGGTTCTAGAAGTAGAAGCAGAATTAATTATACAGCGATTAAAAAATAAACTTTTGGGTCATTTGATTATGGTGGTGAGCGAACATTCTGCCACTTTAGTTCAGTTACAAAAGTTTTTTAATTTAGGCAATTATCTAGAAATAGATGCTAAAAAAAGCCGTTACCAAGCTGATGATTATTTAAATCTTTCTAAGGAAAATTATCGAGCAAGTTTAATCAGAAAGCTTGGTGAACCACTGTTAATGGAATCTTTTTCTCTTAAAGATATATATGTTCCGCTGACGGGTTTACCTTTAAGAGGAAATCATCAGCCAGTGGATTTAATGAAATGGGTAGTTTCACAATTAGATAATTTAGAAACTATTACTGTAATTGAATCCGAATCTGGTTATGGAAAAACTAGTTTCTGTCAGATATTAGCTGCAAGAATAGCACGAAAGCTTTATCCAGAGTGGATACCTATATATATTTGTCTTAGTGATGTCAAAATAGGTGATAATTTACAAGAAACACTTCAATCTGCTTTTTTTAATAATTCTGATGTAGATTTATCTGATTGGCTTACTGATTCTAAAACTAAATGTTTACTAATACTGGATGGATTGAACGAGCTACCTAACTGTGCTGATAATAAGATGTCAATTACTATTTTTTTACAGCAAATAATTGACTTTCAGTTGCAGTTTTCACACAAAGTAATTTTGACAAGCCAAAGTGTAGCTCTAGAAGATATTTTTACCGAAGCAGCGTCTAAATTAGAGCGAATCAAAATTCAGCCTTGGGGACAAGATGACTGGAAGCAATGGTTTGCAAATTGGTCTAAAGTTCAATCGATTAAAGTTGCTCAAGGTTTCTTTAAATTTCTGAAAAAAAATAAGGCATTTTCTAAAAAATCTCACTTTTTACTAGCAGATTTAGTTCGTCAACCTTTGATGTTGTATTTACTAGCAATATTACATCGGGACGAACTACTTGATGATGAAATTTTGCAGTGTGCTACCAATCCTCAGATAACAAATACTGCTGTGGTGTTGTGGAAAATTTACGAGCGTCTCAATCAATGGTTATTGGGTTATCCTGTTCGCAGTATTAGTCAAAAAATATTAGCTTCATCTGATTTTGGTCACATTCACCGTACTCCAGAAGCAATTAATTTACTCACTAAAAATCATCATCCCCAAAAATTAATTAAGCAAATAAAAACAGTAGCACTGCTAATTTTACATTCTGGGAAAAGAAGTATTAATCCCAAGCAAGAAGGAAGAGGGAATAAGGAAGAATGCTGGAATTTGAATGAAGAATTTGACTCACATCTAGAAGTTAATTTACAAAGTATTGATTTTAGTCAACTACCATTATTTTATTTTAAAAATAATACTAAAAATTCTTTTACAAATACAGTTGCTTGTAGGAATTATTTTAATTTATTTAGGGAGCAAGATGCTTCCACTATAGAAAAAATAAATTCTACCCCCTCTCAGATAAAATTTTCTCGTTTAAAATTCGGCGAATACCTTTGTGCTGCATCGATTATAGATAAATTAAAAGCATTAACTAAAAGCAGTCGTAATACTTACGGAGAAATTACTTTTGCTATAGATTCTCCATCTGATGTTGCAGAACATATTTATCATTTACTCGGTTACGGTATTCTTACCAGAGAAATTGAAGAACTTATCATCGAAGGACTACGACAACAGCAAAAAAATAAACAAAAATATCAATCTTCTTTTGAATTATTATGCAGTCGCTTGCTACCTTTTTGGTACTCTTATTGTAGTGGACGCTGGTTGGATGAAGGAATAGCACACAAAGCTAGGTCTTATTTTAAACAATTAGACAATCCGATAAATGTAGAACAGGTAAATGCTGCTGTAGGAATCAATATATTTTTATTACTTAGTGCTTGCTATAAAGAAACAAAACAAACTTTTTATCCTTGTGGAAATTCATCTTCTTTAATCGAATTTCGTCCTCAAGCTTTAACAAAATTAATTGCAAAAACAGCAGTTTTTCACCCAGATATTACAAGACAAAGAATCAATGAAAAATCTTTGACATTTCTCAATTTAGTCAAAGCTGATTTAACCCAAACAATGTTATCTGGAGTTAATTTTGCTAACACAAATTTAGCTAATGTTCAGTTAAAAGACGCTTGTTTGTTCGGAGCAAATCTTGCGGATGTAAATCTTACTGGTGCTGACTTAACGGGTGCAAATTTGGCAAATGCAAATTTGACTAACGCTAAACTTACGGGTGCTAACCTTATGGGCGCTAACCTTTTAGGTATTAATCTTGATTTAGTTAATCTTTCCAATGCTTGTTTGTTTCAAGCCATTATTAGTGATTCTCAGAAAGAAACTGCTGTAGCAAATGGAGCGGTGTTTTCTCTAGATAAATTTGAGGAGCTTAAACGTTTGCTTTCCTATCAATCACAAGCAGATGATATGGATACAGGAGAAATAACGGAGATTGCATTTAACGAAGAATATCCTTCTATCGGTCAAATTGAAAGCGTTGAAGGTGAACCAAGTATGCCTTCTTTACATTTGGATGATGATACCAAAGATGAAACCGTTTTGACAACGGATTTTTAAGGAGTTAGGAGTTAGGAGTTAGGAGTTATGAGTTAGGAGTTAGGAGTTAGGAGTTATAAATTATTAATCTCCCTTCTTCTCTCCCTCTGTCTCTAAATCACTCACTGATTAAATAAAACTCGCTAAAATCTTCTGATAAAAGATGGTGACAAAACCAGATTAAATTCTGCTTCATAACCGCTCGATACATACCGGGTTTCTGTGGACTATGAGCGATATTTTTCAATATTACTAGCTGTGTTTCTACTCCCACATCTTGCAATCCACGATACAGTTCGTAAGCGTTTGATACTGGTACTCTTTTGTCGCGATCGCCGTGTTGGATTAGTGTCGGTGTCTGGGCTGAGTTGATATAAGTCATGGGAGATGTTTGTCTGTATATTTCTAGGTCATTCCAAGGTGTGTCACCGAGATAATACTGAGTGAAGTAATGAATATCTGTAGCTACGTAATAGGTTATCCAGTCACTGATTCCAGCACCGACGGATATTGCTTTGAATCGATTGCTGTAGGTGGAACAAAATGCGGAAATATAACCTCCTTGACTCCAACCCATGATTCCTATTTTTTCGGGATTTACGTATCCTTGAGAAATTAAATAATCTACTCCGGAAATGACATCTTCATAATCTCCCTTACCTAAATTTCGGTAGTTGAGGGAACGGAATTTTTCTCCATAACCGTTGCTACCTCTGTAATTAGGTTGGAGGACAATAAATCCTTTTTCGGTGAAGTTTTCAATCGGATATATGGGATTGTCTCCGAAGGGAATTGCTAGTGATGTACTCATCGGTCCTCCATGTACTTGAACCAGGAGGGGATATTTTTGTTCTGGGTCAAAATCGAGAGGAGTACAAAGAATTCCTTCGATTTCGGTACCGTCGGAACTCGACCATTTTATAATTTGTTTTTTGGTGTAGAGATATTTGTTGAGCAGGTGAGAATAATTAGTGATTTGAATATGATTGAAATAAACTTCAAAATATTGGTTTAAATCGGCTTTAATATAGCTAATATTTTCTCCATCAAAGCTGATTGATGCAGAATGAATATAACAATCTTCTGTAATTATGTTTTGGATATCACCATTTTCTTGAACTATACCGATACAGCTATTAGTTTTATTTTGCCAGTAAATAACAATTCCTGTTTCAATCCACTGTAAGGGATATATATTTTCATCAATTTCAATTTGAGGATAATTAATAGTTTGAGTTTCTAAATCGAAAATTGCTAAAAGTCGATTATTGTAAATTTTATTATCCCGATTGTAGGTAAAACAAAATTTTTTACCGTTTGGTGAAAAGAGAATTCTTCCTTTTCCACCGGGATGAGGAATATCTAATTTTTCAATTTGTTTAGACTCAATATCTAGTAAATAAATCTCTGCAAATCTTATATCTTCAACCCGAGGTGATGGAGCTGCTGCAAAAATAATTTTATCCCCGTCAGGTGAAATATCAAAGTTAAGTATATGTAATTCACCTTGTGTTAGCTGTACTGATAATTCGTCTGTTTCCTGTTTATCTTTGTCTTTTTCTTCCGATTCTTCCTTCTCCCTTAAATCTTTGGGTAAGTTAAAACAAACTGTAGTTTTATCAATTCCTTTTTGCAAATCTATATAAAATAAACGTTGATAGCGATATTCTTTATCAACATAATCAATATCACCATAAATTTCGCGACGTTTTTTAATCTTTTTCGATTCGGGTTCTCTAGCTATAAAGAAAAAACCATTCCCATCAGCAGACCATTGATAATTTCTTACTCCGTCGGGAGCGTAGGAAATTTGAATTGGGGGGGTATCTTTATTTTGTTTGATAAAAATCTGTTTTCGATTATATTTTTCGTTTGTTTTGACTAAATAAGCTAAAGATTGAGAATCATTAGACCATTTTGGTAAAGAACAATCTGTATTTACTTGATTTAAACAATAATTTTTACCATCTTCGTAAATCCAAATATTATATTGAAAACTGTTTTTATCCCAATTGGTAGAACGTTGAACATAAGCAAGTTTTTGACCGTTTTTGCTAATACATGGGCTAGAAGGTTTGGGGAAAGCAATATATTCTTCAATAGCTGGATATTTTTTTTCTGACATTATGTTTCTGTTTTAATAATCGGGAGCATCCCAATTTTGCAAAATTAAGATTGTGATTGTCATTGCGTTAGCGAAGCGTGTCCGTTAGCGAAGCGTG
>JBCBHT010000212.1:0-12806 GCA_038525335.1 Cyanobacteria bacterium J06621_15
GAATTGAGTACTAAATTAAATGCGATGCTAGACCGTTTGCAATAAGATTGTGAAAGTCAGCAAGAATTTGTGAAATATTCTGGACAGGTATTATGAAGTCCGATTACCGTTATTCAAGGTCATTTAGAAATACTTAAATATCGACCCGAAAAACAAACCGAAACTATTGAATTAGTCACCGATGAACTAAACAGAATGAGCCGTTTAGTCAACGATTTACTTTTAATTGCAAAAGCAGAACAGCCGAGTTTTCTACGCATTAAACCCGAAGAACTTGACTGGTTCACGGAAGAATTATATTTCAAATCTCAAGGTTTAGCAAAACGCAATTGGCGATTGGAATCTAAAGGTTTAAGTCCAGTTGAAATTGATAGAGGACGTTTAACCCAAGCAGTAATGAATCTCGTGCAAAACGCCATTAGACATACCCAAGAAAGCGATACAATAGCTCTTGGCTCGACAGTTCGAGAAGACTATGTTTATTTATGGGTACGAGATACCGGAGAAGGAATTGCGACCGAATTTCAACAGCGAATTTTTGACCGCTTCGCTCGTGCTAGCGATGCTGACCGCTATTCTCCTGGAGAAGGAGCAGGGTTAGGATTATCGATTGTCGAAGCCATCGCAAAAGCCCATAATGGTTGGGTAGAACTGGATTCAAACCTCGGAATTGGCTCAACTTTCACAATCGTATTTCCCCTAACTGAGGATACAGCGAATGAACCGAATTCTCATAGCCGAAGACAACCCCCACATAGCCGAGTTTATCGAAGCGGGATTACAAGCTCACGGATACACAACTCTTGTCGTTAATAACGGTCGAGAAGTTGCAGATATCGCCAGCAGTAAGGATTTTGAGCTTTTAATTCTAGATTTAGGACTTCCGGGAATGGATGGAATGGAAGTACTAAGACAGCTACGAGGACAAGGGGAAACCCTACCAATAATTATCTTAACAGCGCGAGACGGTGTAGATGATACCGTATCGGGACTCGAAGGAGGAGCAGAAGATTACATCACAAAACCATTTCGTTTTGAGGAATTACTAGCAAGAATTCGCGTCCAACTGCGTAAAGTTCATCAACCCACGGGTAAAGATGAAACTAAACTGCAAATTGGGAATTTAGTATTAGATTTATTAACAAGACAAGTTTGGTTAGGAGAAAAAGAAATAGAACTTTCAGCTAGGGAATTTAACATCACAGAAATATTAGCCCGTCATCCAATGCAGGTAATGAGTAGAGAACAACTATTAAATCGGATTTGGGGTTACGATTACGACCCAGGTTCAAACGTAGTTGACGTTTATATTGGTCATTTAAGAAGAAAATTAGGTAATGATTTGATTGAGACAGTTCGAGGTGTAGGATATCGTTTGCGAGGGTAATTGTTAATAGGTAATTGGTAATTTTATAAAAAATCTTTGAGAATAATATTCAAATAAAAATCGTAGGGTGCTGTTACGGCTTTAATATGTATCATTTAATATTACAAATTTGAAAATACCGTAACTCACCATCAAACTATTAAAATAATATCTTTAAAAATTCTGTAGACACCATTTAATATTTTCAAACATAAAAAATGATTCTCGAAGTTGCAATTTTAGATGTAAAAGATGGAATGTCAGATGAATTTGAAAGAGCATTCAAACAAGCTGCAAAAATCATTTCCTCAATACCAGGATATATTTCTCACGAACTACAAGAATGCATTGAAGTCCAAAACCGCTATATTTTACTCGTCCGTTGGGAAACTCTAGAAGCTCATACTGTTGGATTTAGAAAATCAGCAGAATATCAACAATGGAAACAGCTTTTACACCATTTTTATGACCCGTTTCCTGTGGTAGAACATTATTATTCTGTTTTCAATTGAATCCAATACAAGAGTAAACCTTATGCCGTTTTTTAATAACCTTTTCCAATTTATTACTCTGTAGGGTGCGTTACAAACGGAACGTTTTAACGCACCGCTTTACTGTGGGTGGTGCGTTACGCTCCGCGATAACACACCCTACATTTTTTTATTTTTAATAACTCCTGCGTACACCGTAGCCGATATTTTAGAGAGGAACGCGAAAGTTATATATTTTGCTTTCTAATCAACTGAAATAGTTAACCGATAAAATATATTATCCGACAACATTATGGGAAAGCTTTCCGGTAATTCAGACTTAGTAATTCGTACAAAACCATTCCTCTGATAGAATTTATGAGCGAGTTCACAAAAAATGAGTTTGAAGGCTGGGAAATTTTACAAGATGAATATGTTGTATTATTACCGCCAAATGTCAAAATAAATAGTCATCTTACCTGGAAAGATTTAACTGAATATCAACCAATCATGATTGCTGGATTACCATGTGGTGCTAGTCTTCACGAACATCTGAAATTAGTCGCTCCTTTTTTAAATACTGTTAGTAATATTCAGGAAGATTCAACTGTTGTAAGTATGGTAAATCAAGGATTAGTAACCGCTATTCTTCCTCGGTTAGCAGCTTTACCAATTCCTGAAAATGTAAGGGTATGTAGTTTACCATCACCCTTTGCAAGAGTTATTGGTATTGCAGTTTTATCAGAGACTTTACACGTACCTGCTGTTTTCAAGTTCTTAGAAATGTTGAAAAAATTCGACTTTCAAACATTATCAGAATCCACTGTTTAATCTTTGATCTAATCATTTATTAATTATCCACTGCCAATCTGCCACAATAAGTTTAATTACTCTCCCCAAAATTGTTAATCCTGCTGCAAACTTAGACTCCATTGTAAAATAGTCGTGCATAGATTAATAAATGTCTCATAACTGTATGGAAAATATTTACAACTACTCAAAAATTTCCGATAAAATTGCTACCTCTGGACAACCTTCTGTAGAACAGTTTTCTTATATCAAAGAAGCAGGTTATCAAATTGTTGTCAATCTTGCATTGAAAGATTCTTCTAACGCTTTACGAAACGAAAAAGAAATTGTCGAATCTCAAGGAATGCAATACATTCATATACCAGTTATCTGGGAAAATCCCACTGAGGATAAGTTACAAGAATTTATTCAAGTAATGAAAAATAATCTTGATAAAAAAGTCTTTGTCCACTGTGCAGCAAATAAGCGCGTATCTGCTTTTATGTATTTATATCGTCGCTCTCAAGAAGGTATTGATGAGGAAATAGCGAAAAAGGATTTACATCAAATTTGGGTTCCGAATGAGATTTGGCAGCAGTTTATTCAAGATGTAGGGGATAAACAAGAATAAATTATCGTTAAAAAGTCGTAGGGTGCTGTTACGGCTTTATTACCTATGATGAAAAACTATAATTTTCAAAATGCCGTAACGCACCATTATATATTAAAAAAATCAAAATCAAATCAAAAATAAATTATCAACAATATTAATAAATTATTAAAAATTATTTTCTGACTAAAACTTTGCGTCCAAACATGATAACGTTTATAACTCGTTGCGATTTGAGATTTTCCCCTCTTTTTGTGACGAATATTTGCTACAACATTGTTAACCGTGTCGTAGTTATGCCCTCGTATTTGCACGAGTTAAAATATTAACTATGTCTTCTCAAGCAACAATTCAAAGTATATATACTGATGGCGCTTGCACCGGCAATCCAGGACCTGGCGGTTGGGGTGTTGTTGTTTACTTCGATGATGGTTCAGTCCACGAACTTGGTGATGCATCAAAAAAAACCACCAATAACAGAATGGAAATGCAAGCTGCTATAGCGGCTTTAGAATTTCTACAGTCTTCTGGACAAAGCAAACCCATTACTCTTTACACTGACAGCGAATATCTAATCAATTGCGTCACAAAATGGGTAAAAGGATGGAAACGTAAAGGTTGGAAGAAATCAGATGGAAAACCCGTACTTAACCAAGATTTATTGCAAATTCTAGATAATCTTAATAATCAACAAATTAAATGGCAACACGTTCGCGGTCACGCTGGTAATATAGGTAACGAACGTTGCGATACAATCGCCCGTGGTTTTGCTTCAGGGAAAATACCATCACTAAAGCAAATACTGGATATAAGTACCAGTGATGCTAATTTCGCACAAAAAGACGAAGTTGAGGTATCATCTACATCTAACTCACACATTACGCCACCCACTATTAACAAAAAGATACATAATAGTACTCTTGAGTCGGACACAAACAACACGAAAACTATGGAATCATCTAGCGCTTCTGCTACCTTGCAAAACGAAGATTTACCACGCGAAACAAGAGTATTACAACTCCGCAGTTTAGTTGAAACTCTTCGCATTGCTGACGAAATAGCCGAAAAAGGCTACTTAATTACTAGTTCCGAACTAGCTGATTTAATGAACGTTCACGCTAGTGCTGTAACTAGTCGCGGGGACCAATGGCGCTGGAGAAACTGGATAGTTTCACGAGTACGTCGCGAAGGTAATCAAATTCTTTGGGAACTCGAACGGGCTGATAAACTTGACGATGAAGAAGAGTAAAAGGATTTGGGCATAGGGCATAGGGCATAGGGCATAGGGCATAGATAATTTTTACTCTCTACCCCCTCTCCCCCCTCTACCCCATCTACCCCACGCCACTTGCTATAACGGAGGAGACCTCCGCAACGCAGTGGCTCCTCTACCTACTCTTCCTCAGCCATACTCCCGTCCTCGCCACTGTCGCGGGGTACGTAAGGCTGACAAAAAAATTCGTAAAACTGCTAAGGGGTCTGCTATTGGTGAAAGCCAAAATAACCAGCCCCCTTTGTTTTGCGTGAAATCATAAGAGGGTGCTATTGCTAGAAGCATCATTGAGCGAATCAAGAGTAAAAATAGGTTGAGGGATAGGAGAAGAAGAGGGGGGAAGTGGAGGAGGGGGAGAGGGGGGAAAAGAAATAAAAACAAAAGTGCGATGATTAAAGGTAAACCTTGCACTGATGTAAGTAACCATAAATCTCCCCAAGTTTGAGCGCGAGAGGATGCGTCTTTGAGGTCGAGACTTCTTCCCCATTCCTTCCAAGTTTCCGCTGCACCTTCGTACATTCTTACTTTCAGAACTTTTGCTCCATCCAAAAAACCAACTTTAAAACCTGTTGCAGCTATTTGTCTTGCTAAGGTAACATCATCGCAAAATGAGCTTTTGGCGCTGGTATAACCATTTACTTGCTCTAAAACTGAGCGACGACACAGAAAACACTGTCCGTTAGCCATTACCCGTTCTGAAGTTTGAGCATTGACACCAGCTGGGTCAAATCTGTAAAGCAGCGTCATTAACAGTGCTGGTTGAAGTAAGGATTCCCCTGGATACTGAAGAATGAATCGAGGAGAGAGCGAAACTAAATCGTAATTAAGAGCAGATGCAGTTTTTACCAAACCAGCGACTAAACCCGGTGCTGGCTGAGTATCTGCGTCCATTCCTAAAAACCATTCGCTTGCAGCAGAAGTATTTAAAAAGCCATTGTGTAAAGCCCAAGGACGACCTACCCAGTTTTTTGGTAAAGGGTCGTCTGTTATCAACCGAAAACGCGGGTCTTTCTCGATTGTTGCTTTGACTAAATCGCGGGTACCATCTTGAGAATTACTATCTACAACAATGATTTCTCTAACTTCATAACTTTGTTTGCTTAACCCAGTCAATAAAGGACTAATTCGTTCGACTTCATTAAGAGTTGGAACCACAACGCTGACATTTCCCAAAAGTTCCGGTGTCGGACTTTGAGGTTGAATCGGAGGGTGACGAAATGGTCCTTTCAGTAGACGCGACAGCAGAACAAAAACTGCTGGTACCTGAACAAGTAGAATCAAAAGCGAGATACCGCTTAAAAGCTCCTGCATTATTAATTATTAGAAAACCCTGACTGTATTGAATCGTTACTTTACCGCAACTTTGACAGAAGCAACTGCAATTTCCGAAGTTGCATTGTCTACACCGTCAGTTGTATAGGTTGGAGCGGTAGAACTTTTCAACCATAGAACTATAGCTGGAACAACACCCAAAATTAATCCTAAAGAAACTGGGATAACATAACCATCTCCCAGACTTAATCCAGCTGCGAAAATAAAATTGCTTAAGTAAACAATTAAAGGTAACACCAATTGACTGCGCCATAATTTAACTGGTTTATTTCCCCATATCAAAGCCGCTGTACCCATAAATAGTGCGCTAGTACCAAACCAACCAAGGTAGTTTCGGTAAGGTGTTCCGTAAAAATCTCCTGGAGTTTCCCAATACCAGAAAGGAAAAGCAGTTTGACTCATAGCTGGTTCGAGAGCAAAATCCCAACTTGTGAAGAGTAAAGCACCAATTGCAATAGCAACAATATGACGAATCAAGGTTGGTTTTTCGGCTACTTTCAGACCGCTTCTAGCAATTAAATAAACTGATAAACCGACATAAAACCAGGATAAAGGAATTGTGAACGGAACCAATCCGCCAATTTTGTAACCCAAACCGCTGAGATAGCTGTAATCGCCAAAAGGGAAACCAGTACTGGTTCCCAGTAGTTCGCTACCTACCGATATAAAAACCGAGGGTACCAGAAAACCCAGCCAAGTTTTCCATCCCAAAACCCTACAAGCATAAATAGAAACAGCTACTATTCCGAAAATAATATCTACCACACCACCATTAGCCATACTCAACTGCATAGCTGTTTCTCCAACGTCTCCAAAATTCAAAATCATTTTGGCATTAGGTATGACCAACAAAATACCTACGAGTCCAAAAACCTTAGCCGAAATATGACTGATAAGGCAGACGCGCTCCGCAATAACAGATTGTCTCATGATAATCCCTTAACAAGATATGATAGACCGCAACCTAGCTGACTATCAGTTTACAAATTTTTTACAACAGATTGAAACAATTTTTAATAAAATCTTATTTTACCTATAAATTTGCCATAATATCTGTTTCTTTTCTGCCTTAAATATCAAAGATAGAATTATAGTTTACGGCATTACAGAAAAAGAATGGGGTAGAATTATTTATCAATCTTTCTGAGTTAGGCTTTCAGTGAGAAGTCTTATTCAACACTTAAACGGTCTTGCGTGCAACCACTAACCTAAATTAGGTGTGTTTACTAACTTTTAATATCTGATAAATTCGACAAATTTACTATTGATAGAGGTTAGGGAATAAAAATTTTATGGAATCAATTATCAAAAAACTTCCCTGGATCTCCTTAACACTTGTACTGCTTACATACAGTGTATTTGGATGGATATTATCTCAAGAAGAATTACCAACATTCGCATGGTTAATAATCGTAGTTAGCGTACTAATTTTAATCGCAGCCATAACTACCCCTTGGTCAAAGGCTGTTAAATATGTCCGCTTTTTATTTAATACAAAACTGAAATCTTTTGGGTTTGCAGTATTAGGTGCTTTCTTGTTCTTTTTAGTTTTCGCTGAATTCCGAATATTTCTCGATATTATGTTAATTACTAGCGCCACTATTTTAGTCAGATTAGATTTTCAAGTAGCCGGATTAAAAGAAACACAGGCTTTTTTTCTTACTTCCGTGTTTTCGATAGCAGGTTTGATGTTAGGGCTGTTCTTGCATCAATTAGTTAGATAATATTGGGGATTGGGGATTGGTAATTGGTAGTTGGTAATTAGAATTTAATTATTTTATTGATTTTTGAAAATATTAATTTTTGCGATTAAAACTTTAATTTATAGTCATCCATTTTAAATTGAAAAAAAATGAACTGTATTTACATACATTTCGTAAAAAACATAAAACTAATGTAGAGACGTAAAATTTTACGTCTCCAACAATGTGAAATCCCAACTGCGTATTAAGATTCAGTAAAATCAAAAAAAGACGAGCAATACACCCGTCTTACAATCATTGAAAATTTTATAGTAAAGGTATAAAAACCCATCCAGAATACGATTTAAGAAGCAACAGCTGCTGGTTGAGCTTCAGTAGCACCAGTATAAACGCTAACTTTCTTACGATTCTTACCCTTTCTTTCAAAAGTTACAGTACCGTCAATCAAAGCAAACAAAGTATCATCTTTACCGATACCAACATTGTTTCCTGGGTGATACTTAGTACCGCGTTGACGTACTAAAATATTTCCAGCGCGAACATTCTCACCACCATAGCGTTTTACACCAAGACGCTGAGCATTTGAATCGCGACCGTTCCGAGTACTACCAGTACCTTTCTTGTGAGCCATATCTTTCTCCTTTTAATAATTGATAAATAAAGGTTTGAGGTTAAAGGTTAAAGGTCAAAGGTTAAAGGTTAAAGGTCAAAGGTCGATAATTGATTATCCCATGCCCCATGCCCCATGCCCAATTACCAATTACCCATTACCAATTACCTATTACCTATTACCTATTCTGCAACAACTTCAGCAGTTACAGCTTCAGCTGGTGCTTCATCATTGCTAGGGGTACTCTCAGCAGAAGTTGGTGCAGAAGCAATAACGGAACCATTCATAGTGATGGAATCAATCATCAAACGGGTAATCTCTTGACGATGACCGCGCTTTTTACGGGTTTTCTTCTTTGGTTTCATCTTGTAAACCAAGACTTTGCGACCTCTGAAGTGACGCATTACCGTACCTTCTACAGTTGCTCCCGACACTAACGGCTGTCCTATATTAACTTCACCATCGTGCTGCACGAATAAAACTGAATCTATAGTAACTTTCTCGTCCGGTTCGTTGTGCAGTAATTCGATATCGTAAAAGCGACCTGGCTCAACTCTTAGTTGCTTTCCACCAGTTTCAATAATTGCGTAACTCATTTATTTATCCTTCAAATTGCCGTACAGGTAGCTGGATTTAAACTTATAGAGATGCGATTCTTCACGTCTAAATAATTGCTATTACCAGCTTTTACAACATGTCCACCTGGTCCGAGCAGGAATTAGACAGCCGACAGATAATATTACTCTTATGTCGGCTTATGAGTCAAGTTTTTGCCTGTCTGAATTTTATAGAGAAGCTAAAAAGTTAAGATTTTAAAGTGAGTTGTTAATTATTAACTAATAGTATGTTGCTAAATAGCATCGAGTATTTCTAGCTATTTAGCAAAGCAAAGCTAGAAAGACTTTCTTTTGTCGAAGGATTGAAAACTGGACTTGAAAAACCACAAGCTTTCCAGGAACCTTTGACTAAACTATTACTTAATAACCTACAAGTGCCACCGCGTTGACCTAACTGCGTAAAGTGTTCGCAACATCTACAGCTTGAAGTAGAACGATTTAAAGTACTCATAATTACCTGGATTAAAAACATTGAACTACATACCTTCTAGTAAATTGCTTATCCTTAAGCCACTTATTAGAAAGTTAGACGGACAACGATTTATAAATCTTGGTTCATGAACATTGCCCACACTTCTTAATGATTGCTAAAAATTGTTTTACTTCCCACTATCCTGGGGTTGATATTAGTTTGTATTTCTCAAGGATGAGTTTGGAAAAAACAACTATATACATTGGAGTATAAACGATACATACAACCTGAATTAGTTCGACTATGTAAACTAATATTAATTATTAAACTCAACATGATTTCACGTTTTAATTATAAAAATAGACTTAATATAACGTAGTCTCAATTTTAGTCATAAATATAAATTGATATGAATCTAAGAAGTATAGAGATGGCTATGCTTCATCTTTCAGTTGCATTCTAAAATAATAAGTCAAGCAGTAGTTCATCTAGATACTGCTTTTATAGTTCGTAGAAACTGTGGTTTTGCCAGGATGATTCCACCACCTAGTCAATGCAATTTGCAATTGTTTGGTCATAGTAGGTAATTTTAGATTATTTAAATTGACATGAACATAAAACATATTACAATCATGCTACACTTGAATAAATGGTATTTGTAGGGTAGGCAAAAAGCGGTGTAGATTTTCTTCGGGCTTTATTGCCGTTGTATTATGACTTCAGTCTAACGCAACGAAATCATTGTAAGATGGTGCGTTGCGCTGCGCGACAACACACCCTACGCTAACTGTAGGTTATGCTCGTTTTCATTCTTAAAAAAACACATTATTAAATTATTCTGCTTCACTTCAAAAAAATTCAGGATATAACAGAAAAATAATTATTAATTAACAGCTATTTTCACCAATCAAATATGAAAAGAATAGAAGTAGAGCAAAGAACTATATTTATCGGATTAGCGGGAAGTCACGGTTATGGATTAAACCGTCCCGATTCCGATTATGACTGGAGAGGTGTATTTATTGCACCCAAAGAATATTATTTGGGGTTTAATAAAGGTGTCGAGCAAAAAGATTGTGGTTGGGACGAACCGGGAAAGTTTTCTTTTTTGGATAACAGCGAAGATACCGTTATATATGAATTAAGAAAAATTATTCAATTATTAGCAGGAGCAAATCCCAACGTTTTAGAATTATTGTGGTTGAATGAATATCCTGTTTTAACCAAAGTCGGACAGCATTTAATTAATCACAGACAACTATTTTTGAGTAAAAAAGTAAAGCATACTTACTCAGGTTATGCATTTGCTCAAATAAAAAAAATAGAAACACATCGTAAGTGGTTGTTGAATCCTCCGCAATCCAAACCAGTTCCATCTGATTTTGAAATAGAAAACGAAACACCTTTAGTTAAAGAAGAATTAAACGCTTTTTTAGAATATCTATATTTATTAATTAGAGGTAAAATTGAATTTCTAGAAGAAGCAGAGCAGCTTTATAAGTTGTTGACAGCCGATATTGATTTCAAAGGAATGTTGAAACAGTATCCTTTACCCGATGAAGTCATAGAAAAAACTCAAGAATTTACGAATAGTCGTAAAGACTTTATTAGGTTACTGCAAAAAAGTCAAAGATATCATAACGCATTGAGAGAATGGCAAGCATATCAATCGTGGAAAAAAAATAGAAACGCTCAAAGAGCCGAAACAGAAAAATTATCTGGTTACGACCTTAAACATGGAATGCACTGTATTAGATTATTGCGGAGTGGTTTAGAAATATTGCGTCAACAAGAAGTGATTGTAGACAGAAACAAAATTGGTGATGCAGAAGATTTAAAAGCGATTTTAAGAGGTGAATATTCCTACGAACAATTAATGAAAATAGCAGAAGAATTAGTAGCAAAAATGGATATACTTTACGAAAAATCAACCTTACGTCATAAACCAGATTTAGAACAAATTAATGATTTATGTATTGAATTAGTAGAAATGCAAGGATTTTAATCAATTATCAATTACCAATTACCAATTACCAATTTTCACCGGTCGGGTGTGGATCATCAACTAATTACTAACCACTAACTACTAACCACTAACCACTAACTCCTTTCCGTATATTCACAAAAAATATTCAGTCCAATTTTGATAATATATAAAACAACAACTGTAGCTATCGCTGGGTCAATTGGTAATCCAGATATTCCCACTAAATAAACAATTAAACCAGTTAATAAAGGTGTGCTAGCTGGATTTTTACTGTATTCTTTGACTTGAGTACGAAAACCATCATCACCACAAAGTTCGTTACGTAAAACGTTCAAAGTAGTTTGCCATAATGATTTTCGTTCAGGTAGAGTTAGTGTTCCATTTTTTTCCACCCATAAATCTTCAAAAGCTGTAGGGATATTTCCTTTATGTCTTTCTAATTCATCTAATGCGTGTATTCCTGGTGGGTAATCATGTAACACCTCTCGCATACTATGAATTTCATTAGTTGCTAATTGTGCATTCATTACGAACCTGAATTATTTTTCATAAAAACAAAATCATCTTACGCTGAAGAATTTTGAATTTCTGTAAATTATGAATAATAGGGAATTGGGAATTGCGGAAAATGCGGTCTTGGGGTCTCCCCAAGTGGAGCAATTTTCCAAGAGAGAGCATTGGGCATGGGAAAATAGAGCCTAGAAAACTTTTAACCACTAATTCCTAACCAACAACAACTAACCACTAACCACTAACCACTAACCATTAACTCATTTAATATGCAAATTACCCAATGTTTGCACGTAGCAATTCTCGTTACTGACCTAGACCGAAGCGAACACTTTTATGGAGAAATTCTCAAGTTAGCTAAAACAGAACGTTCGCGAAATTTTCCTGGTAGCTGGTATCAAGTTGGTGAATATCAATTACACCTGATAGTCACATCTTCACTTCCAGGACAAGCTAAAAACGAAAAATGGGGACGGAATCCCCACATTGCTTTTGCAGTTTCCGACCTAGATGCCGCTAAAAAGCAGCTGCTAGATTATAACTGTTCAATTCAACCAAGTGCTTCCGGTCGTCGAGCATTATTCACCCAAGACCCAGACGGAAATATTATTGAGTTAAGCGAAGGGTGAAGAGTTAGGAGTTAGGAGTTAGGAGTTAAGAGTTAGGAGTTAGGAGTTAAGAATTTATAGCTGTTTACTACTCACTCACAACTGATAACTGATAATTGATAACTGATAATTGATAACTGTTCACTGAATGAAGTTCGCATATATTTACAGCGACCCTTTATTAGAAGAAACTCCCAAAGTTAGTAATTTTGGATGGGAAGTAGATAAGGTTTATCAAGATTTAGGGAAACGCTCGGAATTAAAGCAATTATTTCAAGACTGTCAAACAAATCCTCCAGATTGTATTTTTATTCGACGGTTGGAAGAATTAGGGGATTCGGTTGAGGAAGTTACATCGAGTCTTTCTCAATTTGAAAGGATGGGAATAAATCTTATAGCAGTAGAACAAAATTATAATTCTGCAACAAAAGCTACTAATACCCACGCTAATTTACTGCGACTTTTACACGAAATTCAGCAGCAAAAACGCAGTCATCGCATCCGTCAAGGACATGCTCG
>JBCBHT010000213.1:0-12794 GCA_038525335.1 Cyanobacteria bacterium J06621_15
GCAGCAAGCAACACACCCTACGTGTTTTATGTCCTCCGGACACGCTTCGCTAACAATAATCAAATAGTAATCCTATAGTTTAAGAAGCGTATCGAAATTATCTCTACTTTCTCTTCCTCTGTTTCCTCTGTGTTCTCTGCGGTTTAATAATTCTTCAAATGTTGGTTTATTTAAAATGAATTATCTGTTTTATCTAATTATTTAGCATATGAGTAAAAATATATAATTCTAATGTTCACTGATTTGATATTAGTCTGTTTTTCCAAGAAATTAAGGATTGATAAACCCTTCTAGAGCGCGGAGAGCGCAGAGGAAAGAATTAAAGAGAGATAGAAGTATGAAAAAAAATCTAGCTAACTGATAATCCACACCCTCCGGGTGAAAATTGATAACTGATAATTGAAATGAAAACTTTTTCTCCAATCCTACGTTTTGAAACTTTCTATCACCTGCGTCGTCCGACTTTTTGGTTGATTGCAATCTTGTTTTTCGCTATTGGATTTACCGATATCGTATCTAAAGCGGGGGAAGGTAACGCTTTCTTTTTCGTTAATAGTCCTTCTCAAATCTTTCAAGTTACTATTTGGTATACTATTTTTGGAATTTTAGCAGCATCTGCTTTTGTTGCTGAAACCTTTGTCCGAGATAGCAATAATCGGATGGAGTCGTTAATTCTCTCTACTCCAGTTCGTAAAAGTAATTATTTAACTACTCGTTTTTTAGCCGCTTTTGTAGTCACTCTATTAGCATTTTCTAGCTATATTCCAGGAATGCTTTTAGGTACTTTAGTTCCTGGTTTAAATCCTTTTGCGTTGGGTGCTTTTCGTCCGGAAGCATACGCAGCTAGTTATCTATTATTTGTATTGCCAAATTTGTTTTTGGTTTCAGCAATTGCTTTCGGTTTAGCTTCCAGAACTCGCAGTATTATTATTACCTATGCGGGTGCAATTGTTCTAGTCATGCTTTATTTAGTCTCGCTATTATTGGTGGGGGTTGATGTTATTGACTTTGAACTATATCGCATTTGGGCAATGTTAGACCCATTTGGTTTTTATGCTTTTGAAGAAAATACTTTGACTTGGACGGTATTTCAACATAATACTTTGATGCCAAACTTGGGGGGAACCCTGATTTGGAATCGGATTTTGTGGGTTTTCATTGCTTTAGCTGGTTGGTTTTGGAGTTACCGTAGCTATTCGATGAAAGTGATAGAATCCCGTGGAGGGAGCAGGGGGAGCGGAGGAAGCGGAGGGAGCGGAGGGAGCGGAGGGAGCAGGGGGAGCAGAGGGAGAATTAGGGAGCAAGATATTCCCACTGCAGGTAATTTTTCAAATTCGGGATATTCCTCAAGACAAGAAACGCGACAAATCTTATTTCAACAATGGATACATCGGACGTGGTTTGAAATTAATTCTGTTTTGAAAGGAAAGGCTTTTATATTATTAACCGGATTCGGGTTAATTAGCTTAGTTGTGGCTGCGATGGGGACACGTTCGTTTAATTACTCTAATCCCAGTACGGATATTTTAATTCACTCAGCCAATATTTATTTAGAATATATTCTTTTCGCAATTATTGTAGTTTATTCGGGTGAATTAATCTGGCGCGATCGCCAACTTCGTCTGCAAGCTGTGGTGGATGCTACGCCTGTTTCTAATGCTACTTTACTTTTCTCAAAGCTAACTGCGCTTTTCGCTATAATCACAATCAATTTACTATTAGCGATGGCGGTAATGGTCGGTTATCAGGCTATCAATGGCTACTACTATTTTCAGTTTGATTTGTATTTTCAGATGCTGTTTGTAGAGCATGGACCGTATTTTTACTTAACAGCTATTCTTGCCATCTTTACTCAAGTGCTTACCCGTCATAAATACGCTGGTATGGCTTTGGTGGTGTTAATTTCTTTATCGAAAATTCCTCTTGATGCTCTGGGTTTATATCATAATCTTTACCGTTTTGCTGGTACCAACGATATTGAATATTCTTTGATGAATGGTTACGGACATTTATTAACCGGACATCTTTGGTATACCCTTTACTGGGCAATTTTTGGCGCTATTTTAATGCTTTTAGCCTATATTATCTATCCCAGGGGTACTTTTGATAAGAATCTTGTTAAAGATTGGAAACGAGCATGGAGAAATACTGGTAAGGGGATAAAACGGTTTTTAGTCGCTTTAATATTGATGTTTGCAGGTGTGGGTGGATGGATTGGTTATAACACCACCGTAGTTAACGAATATCAACCTCCCGGAAAAGAAGAAACCGCAGCCCAAATAGAAAAGCGTTTCAAAAAATACGAAAATCTCCCCATGCCAGTAGTTACAAATACTGAGCTAAATATCGAACTGTATCCAGATAAACGCTATTTTTTGGCTAAGGGTGAATATACATTAGAAAATCGGACTCAATCCCCTATCCGCGAAATTCATCTTTTAACTTTTATCAACCTAAAACTTGGTGAAGTTAAATATCCTGGAGCAAAATTACGGGAATCACATCCGAGGTGGGGATATTATATTTATGATTTAGAACAACCTCTGTTACCCGGACAAAAACAAACTATGCAGTTTGTAACTAGAACCGAACGTCCCAAGGGATTTCAGAACCAGTCAGACAGCGATGATGTTTATATGATTTATCCTAACGACGTGGTAGGTAATGGAACCAATTTATACAGTCCGTTTATTTTACCCTTCGTTGGTTACACCAAGATGGTAGAACATAAAAAAGCTTGGTTGCGACAAAAGCTGGATTTACCACCTCTCGACCAAAGAATGCGAAGTCACGATGACCCGGTAGGATTAGAACAAGCTTTAATGGTGACGCATTTGGGGTGGGGAAATACAGATGTTACCATCGGCACATCTAAAAATCAAACCGCAGTTACATCTGGAAAGTTAGTTAAAAAATGGACAAAAGGAGATAGAAATTACTTCCGCTATCAGTCAGAGGAAAATCGCGGTAAATTTACTATTTATTCTGGAGATTACAAAGTTTATCGAGACAATAATTATCGAGTTCCTATCGAAATTTACTACCATCCACCCCACGAAGAAAACGTAAAATTAATTGCGAATCAAGTTGGTAAAGCTTTAGAATTCTACGAGAAAACCTTTGGTAAATATCCTTTTGAAAAAGTAAGGGTAGTAGAATTTGTTTATTACGATGGAATGGTGTTTTCCGAAGCTGGTACTATTGGAATTCCCGAAGTCTTAGTATGGAAAAGTCAAGCTAAAGGTTTAGGAAAAGAAAGTATTATCGACTGGACTACATATCTTTTAGCTCATAGTTGGTGGGAAGACCAAATTATTGCAGCAGATGTAGCAGGTGGAATGACAATTCGTGAAGCTTTGAGCGCTTATGCAAGTTCGCTTTATCAACGTTCTCGACGTACTCCACAACAGCAACTTTTAGCTAGAAAGCAATTAATGCGAGATTTCTTTCGTAGTAGAGGAAAAATTGATTTTAAAGAACCTCCTCTAACAGACATTTACAACGAATTACCAATTGCTCGTTATAAAGGAGGTATGATACTCGAACTGATTGAAGATTTAATCGGTAAGGAAGCAGTAATATTGGGAATCAGAAATTTTCTACAAAAGTATAGATATAAACAAGCACCATATCCAACAGTACTCGACTTACGTGACGCAATATTAAGTAAAGCACCAGTAAATAAACGAGAAAAAATAAAAGAATTATTTTCTTCAGTCATTACCTATCAAGTAGGATTAACCGACGCGGTTTATCAACAATTACCAGATGGAAAATACAAAATTAGACTTAATTTAGTAGCGCAAAAACTTTATACGAGTGATTTAGGACAGCAAAAATCAACAGCGTTAAATCTTCCATTTGCTATTTCTTTAAATGATGAAAAAGGAAATCAAATTTATAGTAAAAAACATCAAATAAATCAACAGCAAGGAACCATTGATATAGTTACAAATAAACTTCCTACCTTCGCTGCTGTGGATGGTAATTATGTTTTGCCATCCGCATTTTTACAGGATAATACAAAGCGGCTTCGTCCTGCATCGGAGGGTTTAAATTAACTATTTTTTGAATAAAACGCGTAAACTTTTGATATTGCTGCGTTAACGTGCAATTGAAGCAGCCATAGTCAAATCTCTGTACGGTGGGTAAACCCTCCAATTAGTTAAGGTGTGTAGAATTTAAAGATTGTAAGGATGGCGTAATGCCATCCTTTTTTATGATATGTTTATTTTCGATTTGTATGAACCCTCAAAATACTTATTACACTGCTAGATTACAACAATATCAAATATGGTCGGAACGCTGGCGCTGGAATTGCATTGCTTTGGATCAGAAGCGGAGATTAGAAGCTATTCATCAAGTTTTAGTTAGGAATGCTCGTTATTATGTCAATACGAATAGATGATAGCGTTGTACGGTCTACACCTCTTGAAATGGATGAGTTAGAAGCACTCTTAGTTGAGTTCGGTATCTTGGATGATGATTCCAAGCATGAAGATATTGTTGGTCAGACCCAAGCTGAAGCTGCTGCTAGCAAGTAATTCAGTAATGTCCTAGCGAAAGGTAAAGGTAAAGGTAAAACTATATATTTTAGCTTTTACCCTTTACCCTTTACTAAAATGCTTCAATCAACTCTTACTATTTCTGAAATCCCAAGTAGTTACCAGTAGTAAAAAAGGCAGAGAAATATGTCACCCGCAGATAAGAAAAATATTGTCGAAGAAAGACAACAGCTAGTTAACGAAGTTTTAGACGCTTATCCTGAGAAAGCTAAGAAGAGACGTACTAAGCACCTCAACGTACATGAAGAAGGTAAGAGTGATTGCGGCGTAAAATCCAATGTCAAGTCTCTTCCTGGTGTTATGACCGCTCGTGGTTGTGCTTATGCAGGTTCTAAAGGTGTGGTTTGGGGTCCGATTAAAAATATGTTTTATCTTTAAAATAAAATGCTTTAAACTGCTTTTAATGAACATTTTTTGTCGCTTTTAAATGTTCGTTACGAGCAGTAATTTTTTAAGGCATATTTAGGATGAAACAGGTGCATCAAGAGGATTTATTTGATGAATTTGAAGTTCCAGCAAGTACCGACGGAAGCTATATGGGTACGCAGAATCAAGTTAAAGCTACTCTTGAATTTATGGATAAAAAGATTGAAGAAAAGTTGAAAGAAATAAATACAAGGCTTAAAGATGCTCAAACTAAAGCTAGTATCAAAAAAGTTGGAAATACTCTACAGTTAAGAGCTACTCTACCTTTAAAACCCGGTGATATAAACAAATCGGGCAGAACTAAAAAACAATATTTTATTTCTTTAGGTATTCCAGCAAATTTAAATGGCTTAAAAACTGCTGAAGAAGAAGCTTGTGAGCTGGGTAAATTAATTGCCAGAAAATGTTTTGAATGGAATGATAAATATTTAGGTCAAAAAGTAAATCAGCAGGAGTTTAAAACTTTTAAACAAGTCTTAGAAACTTTAGAAAGCGAATATTTTAGTACTAGAAAAAGGACGATTAAAAGTGAACATAGTTTCTGGCATTTATATAAGCGATATCAACAATATTTTGAATCGGATTTACCGGTAACAAGCGATAATATTATTAAAATTATTAAAAGTATTACTTCTCCAAGCTCCCGCGACCAAGCAATTAGAATTGCCAGAGTATTTTCAAAAATTCATGGAATAGAAGTAAATCTCAAAGAATTAAAGTTACCTGTTGTTCCTAATGATAGATATATACCTTCTGATATCGAAATTATTGAGGCTTTTGCAAAATATCAGGAAAAAGGTCAAAATACAAAAGTTAGAAAAGATTATCGCAATTCTTGGAAACTACATAGATTAGTATTTGGATTAATTGCTACCTATGGATTAAGACCCCGCGAGGTATTTAATCAGCCCGATTTAAATTGGTTTTTAAATAATGACAATACCGATAACATTTGGAAAGTTCATAAATCAAATAAAACAGGTTACAGAGAAGTTTTACCTTTTGTTCCGGAATGGATTGAATTATTTGAATTGAAAAACCCGGAAGCAATTTATTTATTAAAACAAAAAACTGAGCAAGTAAAGAGTTTCCAGGAATTATCACATTTAGTTCAAACTAATGCTCGGTGGTTTAGACGCATTCTAGATTTACCCTTTGAACCTTACGATTTGAGACATGCTTGCGCGATAAGAGCGCATATCCGGGGTTTACCAATTAAAGCATCAGCAGATAATTTGGGACATTCTGTAGAAATGCATACCAAAGTATATCAGCGGTGGTTCTCCTTGGAAAATCGCAAGCAAGTCATGAAAACTGCAATTAATCAAAAATCACGAGAACAATTAGAGGCTGAAAACATCAGGTTAATAGCAGAAAATCAACGACTCAAGCATCAGCTGGATAAATTACAGCAGATATCATTTTAATAGTTAGTCGCATTGGTTCTGAGGAGTTTGTAGTAAGGATTTTAATTCTTGAAAACGAGCTTCTAGCTTACTACGAACTTTTGATAAGTTACTAGAGGTTAATCATTGTGCAATAGAACAAGCACAAATACAGTTAACACAATAAACATACTATCTCTCACCAAGACTTTAGGGCAAATTCAGGATTTACCAAACTTCAATCTAATTAATAATTTGATTTATTGTATGAATTTTTAAGAGCTTGATTTAGGGTAAATTCAGGTTTTATTATCGTTAAAAATTGGGAAAATACTATCAACCGGATTTTGTAGCATTGGAAGAATATCACGATTAAGGACATGATTCACATCAGTCACGGTCCTGTTGGTTGTGGTTACTGGTCTTGGTCTGGTCGTCGTAACTACTATATTGGTACCACTGGTGTAGATACCTTCGGTACAATGCACTTTACCTCTGACTTCCAAGAAAGAGACATCGTTTTTGGTGGGGATAAGAAGCTCGCCAAAATGATTAACGAGATTGAAGAACTCTTCCCCCTCAACAGAGGTGTATCAGTTCAATCTGAGTGTCCCATCGGTCTCTTTGGGCTAGGAAAATTTAAATCATTTATATAAATCAGTTTTCATACATTTTATCTAAGTTGTTAACTAAAAGTTAACTAAATAAATCACCTTTAATAGGCTCATAATCAATCTAAATAATCTATTCAAAGACTAAATTAATTAACTAATTTTTAACTAACTATTTGATTAAATAAAAGTTATTGAATTTATATATTCAAAAGTGTTTTTTATGACTTTTTCCTCAAATAAATATGTTATTGAATATAGGGTATTCAATAACATAAAAAATGAAAATATAAATTTATCTATGTATTTGCTGTATTGTTCTGAATTATTCTTTTATTGTATCGGATAATTCAGAACAGCACAAAAATATTAGTTATTATATAAAAATTTATCAGAATTAAGCATTTGTCTTAATCGAGTATTTTCTACTTCTAATTCATTAACTCGTTTATGTAATTGATGATTTTTATTTTCAAGTTGCTCTAATTTATCCTGTTCTGCAAAAGTTTGACTAAAAGCTTTTCTGCGATTTTCTAATCCAAACCATTGCTGATAGGTTTTGGTATGTATCTTAACTCCATGTCCGAGGTTGTCTGCTGCTGCTTTAATTGGTAGTCCCTGTAAATGTGCCCTAATTGCACAAGCATGTCTTAAATCATATGGAACAAAAGGTATGTTGCAAGTTTTAAAAGTATTAGAAATACCTTTGATTCTATTTTTGAGTTCCGTAGAAGTTTTCCAGCTAAGACTTCTTTTTTTCAATAGTTCAATAGCTTCTTGATTCTTAACACCAAAAAGTTCAATCCATTCTGGTACAAAAGGAAAAACTTCTCTGTATCCAGTTTTATTTGATTCATGTACTTTAAAGGTATGGTGTTCGTTTTCAGAAGATATCAGCCATTCCAAATCTGGATTATTTAAAGTTTCTCTAGGTCGTAGTCCATAAATTGCTAATAAACTATAAATCAATTTATATAATTTCCAGGAATTTTTACTTTCCTTTAAGGTACATTTAGCTTTTTTTGACCGTTCTTCAAAAAGCTGAATAGAATTTATAATTGTATGGTCGTCCGGAATTGACCTTGCTTTAGGTTTATAAATAATTCTTAGATTTTCAAAAGTAATTGTAAGATTTAGCATTTTACAAATTACTTTCGCTAACTGTAATGCAGTTTTTCTTGCATGAGGGGTTTTAACAGCTTCAACTTTTAACTTGATATTTGCTTCGTTAATTATTGACTCGCATAAAAAATAGCTACGATACCATTCCTTATAGCTTCTTAAACTATTTTCACTTCTAATTGTTCTCTTTCTAGTTTGAAAATATCGTTTCTCGAATTCGTGATAAAATTCATTGAAAGTAATACCTTTATCCTTAGTCGCTCTAATTCCTAAATATTTATCCGTCCATGTAAAAGTTTTACGCGCAATTAACTTACCTAACTCATAACTTTCTTCTTCAGCAGTTTTCAATCCATCAAAATTAGCTGGAATTGCTAAAGAAATATAGTACTGCTTTTTGCTTCTTCCTTGTTTATGAGTCTCACCTGGTTTTAATGGAAGAGTTGCTCTAAGTTGAATACTTCCACCTATACAAAATAGCCTAACTTTAGTTTTCCCTAGCTTTAGTCTCTGATTGACCTCTGCTAATTCTTGCTCAAATTTCATCTTCAAATGCTTATCTGTTGCTTCTATTATCTTTTTTCTACCTTCATAGGAACCATCAGAAGTGGCTGGAACCTCAAAATCAATAAAAACCTTATCCTGTATATTGTCCATTTTTACTACTTTTTGACTAAAAAATTGTCATATATAAACAAGTTTTTCAAAGCACAATGTTTATATATAACAATTTACAGGAATAACAGGCTTTTATCTAACCTCCGAACGGTCTCATAGGTGACGACATCGAAGCGGTTGCTAAGAAAGCTTCCAAAGACCTTGGTAAGCCTGTTATCCCCGCTCGTTGTGAAGGTTTCCGTGGTGTGTCTCAGTCTTTAGGACACCACATTGCTAACGATGCTATTCGTGACTGGGTATTCCCTGCTGCTGACAAAGCTGCTAAGGAAAATACTTTAGATTACGAACCAGGTCCTTATGATGTCGCAATCATTGGTGACTACAACATCGGTGGTGATGCTTGGTCTAGCCGTATCCTCTTAGAAGAAATCGGCTTACGTGTTGTTGCTCAGTGGTCTGGTGATGGAACATTGAACGAGATGATGTTAACTCCCAAGGTAAAAATGAATTTGATTCATTGCTACCGTTCTATGAACTACATCTCTCGTCATATGGAAGAAGCTTACGGTATTCCCTGGATAATAGATAATTCCTGAGAAGCTTGATAGCTAAAGCTTTAAGTCATTATCAATAAAATTGTTTTACTTTTTCATTAAATAAAATCAGTTTATAGCACCGAAATGTCTCAATGAACGATAAATTGATTTATTTATTGGATTAACTATGCAATATTTGGTGATTTGTTTGAGAAATTGTTTGTTAATAGTATTATCTGAAACGATTTGCAGAAAAATCTGTATTTTATACTTAGTTATAAAACAAATTTTATGTAGCTAAAACGACTTATGGTTTGTTATTTGATTTTTTATCTTGCTTTGATATAATTATCGTAATTTTTGGAAACAAATCTTAATCGATGGGATAAAAATGCCTTTTTAGGAAAACACTTACTGGCAACAATAAAAGTATCTATCAAAAGGAATAAATTTTAGAAATGAAGTATCAAAAAAATTGATTTACATTAAAAATATTTGAAACAGGATGTTTATAAGCTAGGAAATTTCCTAATAAGTTTTGGAAAAAATCACGGTTCAAGCTCAATTATCAAATCCATGTATCTATATCGAAAGTTTATTGTGGGGAGACGAGCATCATGACAGCTACTATGCCGCTAATATCTGTTATCGTTCCAGTTTACAATGGCGAAAAAACGATTAAGGAAACAATTGAATCTGTATTAAATCAAACTTTTTCAAATCTTGAACTAATAATAATTGATGATGGTTCCCAGGATTCAACTTTAAAGGTAATTTCTGATATAAAAGATTCGCGTTTAAAAGTATTTTCATATAAGAATGCGGGTGTTGCTATTAGTCGCAACCGTGGAATAAAGAAATCAGTTGGTGAGTTCATAGCCTTTTTGGATGCAGATGACCTATGGACTTCAGACAAATTAGAAGTTCAGTTAGAAGCATTGCAATCTAACCCTCAAGCAGCGCTTGCTTACAGTTGGGTGGATTACATTAATGCTGAAGGTGAATTTTTACATAATGGGAATCATATTACTATTAATGGAAATGCCTATAAACAGATGTTGGTGGAAAATGTTTTAGAAAACGGTTCTAATCCTTTAGTTCGTAGGGAAGCATTAATTTACGTTGGTGGTTTTAATCAGTCATTAACACCTGCTGAAGATTGGGATATGTGGTTACGTTTAGCAGCTTGTTATGATTTTGTTACAGTTCCGTATCCTCAGATTTTATACCGTACTCTCTCTAGCTCTGGGTCTACCAATGTTTTGAAAATGGAGAAAGTCTGTTTAGAATTAATTGACCAAGCTTTTTATTGCGCTCCCATATCGGTTCAATACCTCAAAAATAAATCTCTTGCTACTTTTTATCGTTATCTGACGGGTAAATTGCTAGAATCTGCTAGTGTGAGTGAAAATGCTTTGACAGCAATGCGATTGTTCATTTATACAATTCGATACGATGCATCGGTGTGGGAATGGCAAATTATGCTGAAAACGCTCAGCAATATTTTTACTTTATTTGTTTTATCTACTCAACAATATCAAGCATTAAAAAGTACATCTAAAAGATTCTTTACTAAACCTTTTCATCAAATGTAAGTTAATTTAATCGTACAATCAGTCATAGAGTGAAAAATATATATTTAAGTATAAATATGATGCTCCATGCGTAATTTTTTATTCTCTGAATTAAGATTTTTTATCTCTATTTTTAATTTGTAATTTTCTTTTTGTAATTCTTCAACCAGACTTTTATTTTCAACTGCGAAATTCATTACCTTTTTGCGATTTTCTAACGAAAACCATTTTTGATATACTTCTGTATGAACTTCTACAGAATGTCCTAGATTATCAGCAGCAGCTTTGATGGGAATTCCGTTCATGTGAGCGCGAATAGCCCAAGCATGACGCAAATCGTAGGGGTCGAAACCTACATTAACCCTGCGAAACCAGGATGAGCAGTTGATTCTAACGGTATTGATATCTTGGAATGTTTTTTTATCCATCACAATTTCTTTTAACATTTGCAGATATTCAGGATTTTTTAAATCAAATAGTCTCACCCAATCTGGATAAAAGGGTAAAACCTCTCTACTTCCTGTTTTAGTCTCACCATCTACTTTCCAAGTGCTATTGATATTATCTGCACTCAACCAATGCTCTATATTTGGATTTACAAATAATTCTCTAGGTCTTAATCCATAAGTTGCCAACATACCATAGCACCATTGCCAGAGTTTCCAACTGTTTAAATAGGCTTTTCTTATTGTTTTTTTGCGTTGAGCAGCATAATCTGCAAATTTTGCATAAGCAGCGATAATTTCTTCATCTTTCGGTATATTTCTGTCTTTGACAGTCGGTTTACCTGTATAAGCAGATAAATCTATATTTAAATCAAAGATTTTGCAGAATACTTTGAGCGTCTTAACAGTATTATAGAGATTACTGCTTTTAGGCTCTAACTTATTCAGCCGTGCTAAAATTTCATTCTTACATACATGAGTATTTAGTCCAATATTTCTTTTTAAATAATATCTATGACAGTGAAAAGTATGTTCGCTTTTCATTGTACGTTTTCTAGTTTGAAAATACTGCTTTTCAAAATCGGGAAGCATCTGTGCAATAGTTTTGATTTGAGATGAAGCCGCTTTCGCTTTTTTTCCTAGATATTTATCATTCCACTCAAAACATTTTCTTGCAATCAACTTGCTTAATTCTTGCGCTTCTTCCTCAGCAGTTTTTAAACCATTCAAATTTGCTGGGATACCTAAAGATATAGAATATTGTTTGGTTCCCGTACCTCTTTTATCAATTTCTCCTGGTTTCAGAGGAAGAGTTGCTTGTAATTGTATAGAACCATTTTTCACTACTATCCCAACTTTGATATTAGCTGCTTTTAATCTGGTTTTGACTTTAATAGCTTCTTCATCAAACTTTTCTTTTAAATCAGTATATATTGTCTCAACTTGCTTCATGCTTTCCTTGTAGCGCTCCTAGCAGAAGGCAACTAAAAAGTATCAATAACTGCTATTTTAATAAATAAGACTAACTTTTATAATTGCCTGACTTTTGTATTAAATATGAACAAGAAAAAATCAACAGCTTCTAACGAACATTGTTTGCAATTAACAATTACCAATTACCAATTAACAATTACCAATTAACAATTACCAATTAACAATTACCAATTACCAATTACCAATTACCAATTACCAATTACCAATTACCAACAAGAAGTCATATATAAAATTCCCTGGATGGAATACAACTTCTTCGGACCTACTAAGATTGCTGAATCTTTAAGAGCTATTGCTGCTAAGTTCGACGAGAAAATTCAAGAGAACGCTGAGAAGGTTATTGCTAAATACAAAGCTTCTACAGACGCAATCCTTGAAAAATACGGTCCTCGCTTGAAAGGTAAGACTGTTGCATTGATGGTTGGTGGTTTACGTCCTCGTCACGTAGTACCTGCATTCAAAGACTTAGGTATGGAGCTTGTAGTCATCGTTATGAGCGAATTCATAACCAGTACTTA
>JBCBHT010000214.1:0-12728 GCA_038525335.1 Cyanobacteria bacterium J06621_15
TAGGTGAAGGTAATGGTTTTGGTGTTGTCGGTGGACTTGGAGGAGTTTGAGGAACTGTTGGATTTTTACCACCATTTATCGGTGTAGTAGGTGAAGGTAATGGTTTTGGTGTTGTCGGTGGACTTGGAGGAGTTTGAGGAACTGTTGGATTTTTACCACCATTTGTTGTGGTGGGTTGTGGTTTTGGATTTGCAGGTGCTGGAGCTTGAGGGATTGTCGGATTAGTATTGTTGGAAGGTGATTTATCTTGGTCTTTCTTTGGAGTAGTTATAACAACTTGTCCCGTATCTACCAAAGCATCTACAGGTAAACCATTTGGAGGAACTTGTTCGCTCGGTTTACTAGAAGAACCAGCACTCAACTTTATGAAAGAAGGATTTTTTACTACGTTTTCGCCATTAACAGGTACCTGTTTCGTCAAAGCTTCAGAAGTTTCAGCTTGAACGCTAGCCATCGCAGGGTCTGATGACACAGTATTGTTAGGAACAGTCAAATTAAGTCCCCGTACCAAGTCGCTTGTCTCATAAAAAGTTCTTAGGTCGAAGTTATATAATCCCTGAATTCTTCCTTTAACTACTACTATTAATTGTCCCGCTTTGAGTACTTGAGAGCGAGATTCATCTTTATTAGAAACTTCTATACCGCTATTAGTCAGCGAACCAACAACTGTAGTGTCTGTTTGTTCGTCATAACGTACAAATAATGCCGAGCCACGAATCGTTGCAGCAGCACTACGAGTTCTAATTTTTGTTCGTCCTTGTCCAGGTGGAATAAGTAGTAATACTGTTCCGTTTGAAAGTCTAAATGTTCGAGTTCTAGGCAAAAATCTAAATACTGCTCGCTCACCAATCCTAGCTAAAGAACCATCATTGAAACGTAAATCAGCAAGGGAAGCTCTACCTGTAGCTAAGCCGTCTCCTGGATTCATTCTATCGCTTCTTCTAGCTCGACGCTTGGGTCGATTTCGAGGCATGAGTTGTACCCAATTATGCAACTTCTTGACTACAGCCCTAGTCAAAGGAGTTGATGCGTTCGCTTTTTGCGGTAACGGCATCACTACAACTCCCCATAAACTGACAATAACCAGAGGAACTAACTTACGGAACATAAAAGTTGTGTGCTTTGCATAATTTTACAATTACCACTTCAGCCAAGATAGGCAGTGCAGTAAATAATTCGAGCCTGTAAACTGTTATAGCAGTTTTTTTACGTAAATTTGCTTAAGTATATTTAAAAAATCGATATATAAAATAAGCGAATCTACTATATAGTATTAACTTTACATTTATTTCTTGATACCGGCAAAATCTTATCAATCATGCAATTTTATATTAAACATATTTATCTAATAAATTCATTTTATTTCAATAAATTATAGATATTCAATTTGGATAGAATTTTAAATCTGGATACGGCACTTATAACTTCCCCGTTTAAGTCTAATTACACTAAAACAATTCTCAATATGAAATCGAATAATTGGAAAAAATTGTGTATATATTTAATGTTGGCATCTAGTAGTACAGCATGGTGCTGTGCTTATAGCAGAGTAGCAAAAGCGACAGTTAACAGCGAGCAAATAAAAAGAGAGCAATTTATATCATCAATATCATCTTTGCAAGTTTCGGAATTAATTTCTAAGTCATTTGATAAATCTTCTTCAAATCTTAGTAGAGTTAAAGCAAAAAACAAGGAAAAAACAAAAATAAGTAAAAATACTCCCTTAATCTTGCCATCTAAAGTCAGCGACCTTGTTAATACAACTGACACTCAAATACAAGAATTAGTCGAAAAACGAAGCAGTATTCCAAAATCTTCAAAATCGCTTCCTATTAATTCAGAATCCATCGAAGATAAGATTGTTTTGCAATCAACGGAGAATTATATAATTGTAAATTCTTCAGAAAATGCGATTGCTTTACCATCTATAGACAATCCACCTACTGCAAATGAAAATATTATATTTCCGGACTTTTCAGACATTTCAATTACAAATCAGGGGTTAAATTCCAAGTCGAAACAAATAGTACAAAATCCGGAACCACCACCACAAGCTCCTACCCCAGAAAATGTTGAGAAAAATCCTCCACCTTTAGAAAGTCAACCTACAGATTTTCCTGCAAGTTCTCCCGAAGAAATTGAACAAAAGTTAGATACCCTTGAAGACGAACGTTCTAAAAGATTAGAAAAGTTATTACAGCGACTCGAAGAAAATGAACAAAAACTACTAGAAAGTTTTAACAATGAATTAGGCACAATTATAGTGCAGGAAACTCCCATCACTGCACCCAAAGTTCCAGAACTAAAGCAACCACCAGAAATCGAAAAACCCGTGGCAGAATTTAAACCTGTAGGCTATTTACTGGGTCGTGTAGGTTACTTCCACACAAGCAATATCTTTTCTTCCAGAAACAAACCAATTGATGACGGTTTGATATTTTCAGGACTTACATTTGCAGCAGCACCTTTCAAAATTGCACCAAAAACCTACTTAAACGGCTCAATTGACGGCAATATTATTAGATACAGCGAGCAATCAGAATTTGATTACAACCAGATAAGATTTAACTTAGGTGTTTACCAGCAACTGACCAACAAAATGTACGGTGAAATTGGATGGAATAACCAGCAGTTATTTTATTCTAGAAACAGTAGCCGTTTTGGTTTTGCATCGGGAGATAAATTTTTAAATGAAAACTCTTTTCGTTTATCACTAGGACGAAGAGATACTTTAGCCCCAAAATTGAATTTGGATAGCTTTTACGAGCTTCGACTAAGTTTGACAAACCCACCAGAAAAACGCAATCGAGTTATCAATTATGCATGGTTCTCTTTAAATTACTATTTACAACAGTCATTACGATTAGGTCTTGACTATCAATTTAACTTATCTAACTTTTTAGAAAGAAGTAGAGAAGACCAGTATCACCGAATATCTGCTAACTTGAAATACGGTTTGTCAGAACTAAGTAGCGTTAACTTACAAAGTGGCTTTACTCTAGGTGGTTCCACCGACCGTGATATTGATTTTGATGGCTGGTTTTTTAGCGTTAATTACAGTTGGGATATAGGACAGTTTTAATAAGTAGTAAGTAGTAAGTAGCAAGTAGCAAGTAAGTTTTATTCCTCTATCTCTTTGTACCCCTACTTTTATTAACTATTATTCGGGATATTTTTTTTCTTAGTATAATCGCACCGGCACATTATAGCGTTTCCCAGTCTCCGCAAGGTATATCTCAAAACTTATCTCCCTCTCCTTAATAAGGCTAGCGTGTACACACAAGTACCGTCCGCATACGTTTCAGGGATTTTAGACCCCTTAAATCGTCATTGCGAGCGAAGCGAAGTAATCGCAACATTTTGGGATTGCTATGTCCTAACGGACACGCTCCGCTAACGTCGTTCCTCCTCGCAATGACTGGTTTTCAGCGATTTTAATCTGAATCTGAAAGCCGCTCCCAGGTAGGATTTTAAGACTTGTGTGTACACCGTAGCCTTAATAAGGAGAGGGGCTAGGGGTGAGGTTAAGTTGTACCTCAGTTGCTGTAGGAACGCTATAGATAATCTAGTCTTGGAAAAATTGAATTTGCTCTGTGATTAATGTTTATGACTGTATTTTTACTCTTTAATTGCTACTTGCTACTTACTACTTACTACCCCCTACTCCCTACTCACTACTCATAACTAATCCAGTCACTCCAACTACCGGGATAAAGCTTACTCCCATAAATACCTGCTGATTCCAAAGAAAGTAAATTAACGCAAGCAGTAATACCAGAACCGCAATAAACCACGATTTCTTGATTATCTTCTAATTCTGACCACCGCTTACATTGCTGTTGTAACGGAAGTAAATAACCGTCAGAATCTGTTACTTCTTTCCAAGGATAATTAGCTGCACCGGGTATATGACCTGCTATTCTATCAATTGGTTCTCTAATACCTTGGTAGCGGTCGCTGTCTCTTGAATCTATTAAAGTAGTTTGAGGTAAATCTTTACAGCTTTTCACAGTTTCCATATTTACTATCATCTGTGTTTGTGGGTAAGGTGTAAATTTGCCATTTCGTTTTGAAGGAATATTATCTGTAACCGGGTACTTAGATGTGACCCATCCATTAAAACCTCCATCTAAAACCGCTACTTGTTGATGTCCTAAATAACGCAGCAACCACCACAAACGAGATGCAAATGCAAATCGGGAATCATCATAAGCTATAACCAAGGTTTGACCAGAATTTACCCCCATTGTTGATAATTTTTCAGCAAACTCATCAACATCTGGTAAAGGATGTCTTCCTCCATGTTTCTGTACTGTGGATGAAAGGTCTTTATTCAAATCCAAGTAATATGAACCTGGAATATGACTGGTTTGGTACTGTTGTTTTCCAAGTTGTGGATTAGCTAAAGAAAAACGACAATCAAATATGGCAATATCAGGATGATTCAAATTTTCAAAAAGCCATTTACTAGAAACAATTAAATTTGTATATTTCATAATTCTTAATTTTCACCCAAAGGGTGTGGATCATCAATTATCGGCTAATAAATTTACTAAAAATCAAAATCTAAAATCCAAAATCTAATGGCTAATCAAGATTTTACACCTCAACCAACAGCAGATGGCTCTAAAACTTTTTTTTCTACAGAATTTAACGAATCATTTCATAGTCATTTTGGAGCCAAACAAGAAAGCTATTTTAAATATGTTGTTCCTACTTTATTAATGGAAAAAGCATCATTACCAGTTTTGCGATTATTAGATGTTTGTTATGGGCTAGGATACAACACCGCAACAGCAATTGAAAAAATCTGGGAAATTAACCCCGATTGTTTTATAGAAGTAATTGGTTTGGAAATCAACCCAAGAGTACCCCAAGCAGCAATTGAACATCAATTGTTTGAAGATAGCCATACCGATTTGATAGATAGTTTGACTAATTTAGCTTTTAAACATCAGGTGCAAAAACAATTTTTGAAAGCCAAACTTTTAATTGGTGATGCTAGGGAGAAAATTAATCAAGTGCGTCAATCTGGTTTCAAAGCTGACGCAATTTTTCTTGACCCTTTTTCGCCACCTCAGTGTCCTCACCTGTGGACAATAGAATTTTTACAGCTAGTTTCTCAGTGTTTGCAGTCAGATGGTTTGTTAGCTACTTATTCTTGTGCTGCTGCTGTACGCACTGCGCTTTTGAATACTGGATTAAGCATCAGTTCAACTTCTCCCGTTGGTAGAAAAGCCCCCGGTACCGTAGCAGGATTTAATACCTCAGAAACAAGTAATTCAAACTCTGAGCAGTACAAATTTCCTGCGCTATCGCAACTAGAAAAAGAACATTTATTGACTCGTGCTGCGGTTCCTTACCGAGACCCAAAACTAACTGATTCTCCAGAAACTATTATCCAACGGCGCGAATTAGAACAACAAACTTCTGATTTAGAACATACATCTCGTTGGCGTAAGCGCTGGCTGAATGTATCTTAGTTGACAATAACTGCGGCAATTGCTTGTATCATACCTACTTGTATATAACCGCAACTTCTCGCATTACGTAGTTAAAAAATATAGTTAAAATTAATACTTAATATCTCAAGCCATTAAAAGTGATTTGTATGTAATAAATAATACTTGCAATTATGTGAGTGTTACTGTTGTTATTGATGTAAATACATAAACAAATATATTCACCGTTCGGCAAAAACACTATAAATACAAGGTAATAAGTAATTTCCTACAACTAAAAAGACCAAGGTAGTACCGTTATTTCAAGATTATGTAAATGTGGATATAAATATAAATCTCCGTGTAAAACCTGATTTAGAATTAGCTTTAATTAGCCATACTATAATTATCGAAATTTGAAAAAATGTAGCCATTAATTATCTACATTATTTAAAAAAATATTAAAACAATTAGTCTTGTGTTTTTTAGCAAAATAATTAGGCATAAATAATTCTGAGCCTTTAAAAATGCTTTTTAAAATACATTAAAGTATTAAACTAGTTGTTGAGCATATTGCATTGTTGCTAAACAAATGGAGTACCTTTGTGATTCAATGGAAATCCAATTATACAGGCTCTACCGATGTAAAAGTTAGTGGGTCAAACCCCACAACCTCATATCATGGAATCGGTAAAAATCATGCCTTGCCAACGGAATCGGAACGTCATAGGTCGGAATTATCCAACCATGATTTAAAGATAGAAGAACGATTAAGTGAGGACTCTAATAATTATGTATTGAAAAATGCTAATAAGAAGGATTTATTAGTGTCAACGACCTTACAGAAAAAGGGATATGCATTAAATAGCTTTGAAAATGATGCTCCCAAAGTTTTAGTAGTGGATGACCATGCTGCTAGTCGGATGACAGCAGTAGCCCTTTTAGGAATGGAAGGCTACGAAGTTATTGAAGCAGAAAGTGGTTCTACTGCCGTACATTTAGTTGCTCAAAAGCAACCGGATTTGATTTTGCTAGATGTAATGATGCCAGAAATGGATGGCTTTGAAGTTTGTCAACTTTTGAAACAGGACGAGCAAACAAGGCTAATCCCAGTAATTTTCATTACAGCTTTAAACGATAGAAGGTCGCGAATCCGGGGAATAGAAGTAGGAGCAGATGACTTTCTGAGTAAACCCTTTGACAGAGTTGAGTTGGCTGCAAGGGTGAAGTCCTTAGTGCGCCAAAAGCGCTTGAATGAAGATTTAGACCATGCTGAGAAAGCACTGTTTTCGATTGCAAGGGCTATTGAAAGTCGCGACCCCAACACTGGAGACCATTGCGAACGCTTAGTAAAATTAGGTAAAGCTTTCGGCGAATATTTAGGGCTTACACGTTATCAAGTTAGGGATTTGATGTGGGGGGGGTATCTTCATGACATTGGTAAGGTAGGAATTTCCGATTCGGTATTGCTCAAAAAAGGAAAATTGACTCCTGATGAGTGGGAAGAAATGAGACAGCACGTTTTGATTGGAGAACAAATCTGTCAGCCATTACGCAGTATGCGCGGAGTAATTCCGATTATTCGCAGCCACCACGAACGTTGGGACGGTTCTGGCTATCCCGATGGGCTAAAAGAGGATGAAATTCCTTTCTTGGCTCAAGTCTTTCAACTGATTGATATTTATGATGCTTTAACAAGCGAAAGACCTTATAAAAAAGCCTTTACCCCAATCGAAGCACTATCAATCATGGTAGAAGAAACAGAAAAAGGTTGGCGTGACACAAAACTCATGCAGAAGTTTACTGAATTTATCAGCACTATAAATAACAGCTAATTGTAAGCGATTAACATTTCGGTTTGCTATGTAATCGGGTATATTTAAGCCGAAAATAAAATATGCAATCGTATTTACTTATAGCTGTTGGCTGATTATGGTAGTAGTAGCAATTTTAGCGGCTGGACGCGGGACAAGAATGAAATCAAACCTACCCAAGGTTTTACATTCTTTAGGTGGGAAATCACTTGTAGAAAGAGTAATTCAAAGTGTTGAACCGCTCCAACCAGAACGTCGGATGGTGATTGTCGGGTATCAAGCACAAGAGGTAAAGACAGCCTTACAAACGATTCCTGATTTAGAATTTGTAGAACAAACCGTGCAGTTAGGAACGGGTCATGCCATCCAACAGTTACTGCCTCACTTAAAAGGCTACAATGGGGACTTGCTTATCCTTAATGGTGATGTACCGTTATTACGCAGCGAAACTTTAAAACATTTCTTGCAAATTCATCAAGAAAACCAAAATGCAGCTACTGTTCTGACAGCAAAGCTTCCTAACCCCAAAGGCTACGGACGAGTTTTTTGCGATGATAACAATGTAGTACAGCAAATCGTAGAAGACAAAGACTGTACTTCTACTCAAAGAGAAAACCAGCGTATCAATGCTGGAGTTTACTGTTTTCGCTGGCAAGATTTGGAAAAGATACTACCTCATTTGGAAGCAAATAATGCTCAAAAAGAATATTATCTTACCGATGCCGTAACTCAAGTAACTCCAGTCATGGCGGTAGATGTAGAAGATTTCCAAGAAATTGGAGGCATCAACGACCGCTTACAATTATCAGCAGCCTACGATATCTTACAGGCAAGAATCAAAGAAAAATGGATGAAAGCTGGTGTGACTTTGATAGACTCCGCCAGTATTACCATTGATGAAACAGTAGAACTAGAGCCAGACGTAATTATTGAACCCCAGACTCATTTACGGGGAAATACAGTTATTAAAGCAGGAAGTCGCATCGGACCTGGAAGCTTAATTGAAAATAGTTTAATTGCTGAAAACGTTACCATTAAATATTCAGTAATTACTGATAGTACCGTTCAAAGCGAAACCCAAATCGGCCCCTACGCTCACTTACGCGGTCATGCTGAAGTCGGCGAAAAATGCCGCATAGGTAACTTCGTAGAATTGAAAAATACCATACTAGGCAACGGTAGTAAAACCGCTCACTTGTCCTATTTGGGCGATACAACCATTGGTACAGAATCAAATATTGGCGGAGGTACCATTACAGCCAATTACGATGGTGTTAAAAAACATCGCACCATAATCGGTAACAACACCGGAACTGGTTGTAACAGCGTTCTAATTGCACCAATCACAGTCGGTGATAATGCATACGTAGCAGCCGGTTCAACCATCACAGATGATGTCCCCGACAACAGCTTAGTTATTGCTCGTTCGCGTCAAACTATTAAAGAAGGATGGAAGATGAAGAGTAAGTGAAAATTGGTAATTGGTATTTGTGATAAATAGCTGGTTCCCAGTCTCTGACTTGGAAACCATCCCTTGAGGCTCTGCCGACCTAGAATACCCGAGGCAGAGCCTCGAAAACTGCATTCCCAGGTTCTACCTGGGAACAAGAAACCCCCAATTATCAATTAACAACTAACAACTAACAACTAACAACTACCTACTTGCATCTCTCCTGATACTTCTAATGTATCTCCGATGTTTTTGCCATCTTGGTAAGCAGCAAGCAATACTTGGCTGGTTTTACCCCAAGAAATATTTCCTTTTGCATCAATGGCAATTGCTCCCAAATCTCGTTTATTGGCTTGGGATTCTGTAAAAGAACGCTGCATCGCATCTTGCAGGGTCATTCCATCACCTACACGTACCACGATTCGCGGTGCCAAACATTCATCAATAATATCTTCACCAATACCAGTACAGCTTACCGCCGCATCACTGGTAGCATAGTTGCCAGCAGGCATCGCAGAATCACTGACACGTCCGATGCGCTCAAAACCTTTACCACCGGTAGAAGTTCCAACCGATAGATTACCTTGACCATCCAAAGCTACTACACCGATGGTACCGCGTCCGGCATTACTGTTTGAAACCAATTCTTTCTCTGCTACAACCCCAGCCATAGTCTTTTTAAAATCATCTTGGCGCTCTTGCAACCACTCCTCCAAACGCAGGTCAGTAAGAGGATTGTAGCTGGGAATCTGTAATTCTCTGGCAAACTCAGCAGCACCATAATCCGAGAGAACTCGGTCGGGAGAACTTTGTAGAGCCTTTGCTAAATCAATTGGGTTTTGAATTCGCGTGATATTAATTACACCGCTAAAGCTTTGTTTCGTGCCATCCATCAAAGCAGCACTCATCCGGACTTGACCATCCGATTGCAGCACCGAACCAGTACCAGCATTAAAACAAGAGTCATCTTCTAGCATTTGACAACCCTTGACCACCGCTTCACTTGCACTACCTCCGGACATTAGCAGAGAATAAACCTCTTCTATTACCTTGTGGAGAGAACTACGTACCTTATCTACTCCTCCTTTACCTTGGAGAGAACTACCAGCTCCACCGTGAATGATTAATTTAGGTTGTACCTTGAGATTCATTTTTATTATTTCTCACTTGGTGATGTAGAGATTTATTGACAATTAGGGATTAATAAGATCACAAGAAGACTTTTAAAGAGCTTCTTCTTTTTACTTATTTTTAGGAATATCGAGAATTAATCAATCTAGCTAATATTTCTAGCTAATAGTTATATTCTCACTTAAGAGCAATTAATTCCCATTATCTTTATTAACTTCCGAACGCCGACGACGGCAACGTTCAGAACAATATTTTACGTCATCCCAGCAATCTGCCCACTTTTTGCGCCAGGTAAAAGGACGCTGACACACCGGACACATTTTGGATGGTAAATCCGATTTAGAACGGTTGCGTCCCATGTAAGTTTAATGATTCACGAAAAGTTAATTATAACCAGATGGGGAGACAAGGAGAGGGGGAAGAGGGGGGAGAGGGGGTAGAGGGGGTAGAGGGGGTAGAGGGGGAAGAAAAAATACTCCTAACTCATAACTCCTAACTCCTAACTTCCCAATCCAAAATCCAAAATCCAAAATCCAAAATCCTTATTCCCCAATCGGTAAAAGCAAACGACTAACTACCCTACCATCTGGTAATTGATAAAAATCCAATTGTCCTTCAAGTTGCTGTATTAATTTTTTGCATATTGATAGATGCTTTATGGGTGGTTGTTTGACTAAAGATTGAGCAAGTACATCAGAAAATTCCTGTTGTTGTAACTGTTCTAGTAGTTGGGGATGAATAGTACCGTTATCTGTAATCGATATTTCTAAAGTTTGGGGTTCCAGACGACGACACCAAATATCGATTCTGCCGCTATCCTGAGAGCGATGGCAAGCAGCAATTAACAATTCGCTCAAAATTAACTCAATTTTTACGATGTCCCCAGTTATTTCCAGTTGTGAGTTAGATATGAAAGATTCATCAATATATGGCTCCTCACCTCCAGAATTTTGTCCCAATCCATGCACCCCTACCCAAAGTTTATGATGCTTGAGCAGCTTATTAACTCCTTTCAAAGCATTCTTAATTAAACTGGCAATTGCTATAGTTTCTCTATTAAAAGTAAACTGCCACTGTTCGAGCTTCAAAAGTGCAGTTGTTGAAGCGACGGTATTATCTAACTGTCGCAGTAATTGCTGATATCGCGTAAGAGTGAGTTGATTCTCTGGAACCCCCAAGTCATGCATTTGACTTAATAACGTCACAGTATTTTGACGTATATCCTCAAAACGCCGATGTTTATACCAGTTTAACTGTTGTAATTCTTCGGTTTTTGAGTGAAGAAATTGAGTAACTTGTTTTTGCCGACGAGACCATGCTAGTTGGTTAATAAGAGTTTCTACAGCATCCAACGTGTCTGGAGACCATTGTCGCTGTGGGTAATCTGCCATCAATATTACGCCAGTAGGTTCAAACTCGTGGCGCGTGCGTAAAGCTATCAGTAAAATTTCTCCAATCCCAGAACCGCAAAGCCAGTATCTGGCGGATTCTGGTAAATCTGAGGCATCAATGCTGACTAAACCTTCTGCATTTAATGCTGAGTGGATAATAATATCTGTTTGCAGTGGTATATCTATATCTGTAGCAACAGTAAAATTGTTATTCGCAATTACACTCTTGTTAATTTTTGCAAATTTTTCGCCGGGATTCCAAGATAAGAGTAAAACTAAAGGGCAATTAATAATTGTAGCTATTTGTTCAAGTACAGTAGCTAATGGTTCTTTTTTTGCTTCAGTAGCTTGAGAATCTTCTATGGGTTCGAGAATTCGTAAACTTTGCCCAAAAGTATGCCAAATTTTTTGCTGATGCTGGATTTGTTGGTGTAGTTCCCACTGACGAACAATGGCACCAATTTGCTGAGCAACTACTTGAACTAAATCTTTTTCTACAGTTGTCCAAGAGCGATTGTTGTCGCTGCCAATCATTAAAATTACATCTGGTATCTTTTGGGGAACACAATTGCTAACTAAAATCGACCGCAATCCTGCTTTCAGTAAGGAAGAACGCCAGTTAAAAAATCGTAAATCTTCTTCTAGATTCTCCACACCAACAGCTTGGGTAGAACGCTCTAAAAGCTTTGCGTCTACTTCTTTTAATTCTTCCAAATTAAAGTTTAAAGGTCGCTGATTTGATAGTTGACTTTGGTAAAAAAAGTTATATTCATATAGCCCTTGGTCGTAAAACAATAATAAGAATCTATTAGCACCTAATCTTTTTAAAACTTTTCGGGCACAGTTATCCAAAATTTGCTCAATATTTTCGTCGTTGTAAATACCTTCTACAATCTGACTTTTAAGTTGAGCATCTTCTTGAATTTGTTGCATGTTGGTTTCAATATTTTCGGTAAGAGAAACCAAAGAAATTAATCCTGCTGCTCCTTTAACAAAGTTTTTATCTATTTCAGTCCAAATACGAGGTTCTTTACCTTCAACTGCCAAAAATCCTAACAAATCTTTTTGCCAAAGAATTGGAGCAACTAAAAGACTACGTACACCAAGAATTTTGAGTAGTTTTTTAGTGCTGTAGCTTTTCAGCGAACTGCGTCCTTCTCCAATCCAAACTAGTTGATTGGCGGACATTGCATAATAAAAATCGCTTAAATCTTCTACCGTTAAACTATCTTTTGTTTGCTTTTTATTTGAAACTTTACCTAAGTTAAAACACTGGGTGCTGATTCTACGCCAAAAATAACGTTCTTGAGGGTCAAACCAGTAGACATTTGTTCGAGTAGGAACAATAAACTGGTGAGTTGCCGATACTACAGCTTCTAACCTTTGTTCCAAAGTTGCTAGAGTTCTTAATTTTTCCAGCAACCGCAGCAATACCTCATCCGGACGCTTAGTTTGCTTGTGTTGCAAATCTGTCTCAAGTCGAAAAAGTGCAGCTGCGAGT
>JBCBHT010000215.1:0-4861 GCA_038525335.1 Cyanobacteria bacterium J06621_15
CAAAACAATGAATTGTTTTGATTCCTTGTGTTTGTTGTTTTGTTTTGATTTGTGATTGGTTATAGAAGTTGGAAAAATTGACTTATGCAGTATTTTGATTAATTTTGATTAATGCTGATTATCAATTATTTCTGTTTCTCTCCCTCTTTATACGGAGTTTGTAGTTGCACCATCTTTGCGTGTGAATGTCTTATAATGTTGGCGCTAAAGCGCAACTACGAGCAATGATTTATTCTGTAATCATCAATCTGGGTATTGGTAATTTAAATGAAGGATTTCCTGTAGTAACTGCGAGTTTACTCTCAGAAAATAATCCTCGTCCGCAAAAGTTGTCAGGTAATTTACCACCAGCACCGGATTTCATCCAATTGTATAGAAATTGGCAATTGATGTATGGAAATTTATGCGATAGGTTAGCAACTTCATCGCTACGAAATTTTGATGATGATGATGAATTAGAAATCGATGAAGCTGATGTTACCAATATCTCTACAGTTGATTTTGAGGACTTATGCGAGCATTTACAGCTAGATATTAATAATTGGTTGGAATCACCAGGAATTACCAATATTAGCCGAAAATTACGCTCTCTACTCAACCCTGCTGATGAAATACAAATAGTTATTGAAACCCAAGATACTCTCATTCAAAAATTACCTTGGCATTGTTGTAGTTTTTTTGAAGATTATCCCCGTGCGGAAGTTTCTTTTGCAAGAACTGAGTACAGACGCACTCCTGATTTAGAAATATTAAAAAGTACTAGAAATAAAGTCAGAATTTTGGCAATTTTAGGCAATTCTCAAGGTATTGATTTAGAACAAGAACGCAGATTTTTACAAAGTTTACCCGATACAGAAGTAGAGTTGCTTGTCAAACCTTCACGACAAGAATTCAATCATAAACTTTGGGATGCTCAAGGTTGGGATATGCTGTTTTTTGCAGGTCATAGCGAAACTAAAGAGGAAACAGGAATTATTTATATTAATGAAAATCCCACAAATAATAGTTTAACGATTGAGCAGTTAACGGAAGCATTAAAAGCAGCAATTGAGAAGGGTTTAAAAGTTGCTATATTCAATTCTTGCGATGGTTTGGGTTTAGCTCACAGCTTAGAAAAATTGCATATCCCTACGACAATTGTGATGCGCGAACCGGTACCAAATCGGGTCGCAGAAGAATTTTTTAATTATTTTTTACAAGCATTTGCATTTGACAAAAAATCTTTATATATATCGGTACATGAAGCAAGACGTAAATTACAGGGATTAGAAGATGATTTTCCGGGTGCTAGTTGGTTACCTGTAATTTTTATTAATCCTGCTGAAGAAATACCAACTTGGAGTGATTTACAAAAAAAATGCGATGATAAAAGTGAATTTGCTGTTTTACCATCAGAGTTATTAGATTATCAATTAGATAAGGTTAAAGAGAAAGAATATTCAGGAAACAACATAAAAAAGCGTCGTGATTGGGGAGAAGCAATTGATGTTTCTACGTTTTACGGACGCGATGATGAGGTTAAAACCCTGAAAAAATGGATTATGACGGATAATTGCCGATTAATTAATATTATTGGTATGGGTGGGATTGGTAAAACGGCTTTATCTGTTAAATTAGCTGAATTAGTGGAAAATGAATTTGATTTTTTAATTTGGCGAAGTTTAAGAAATGCTCCTTCTTTAACAGAATTATTAAAGGATTTAATCGGTTTTTTATCGGAATCCCATCAAATTTCAATTGCTGATTCTGTAGATAAACAAATATCTCAGTTAATTGATTGTTTGCGTGCTGCTCGCTGTTTGGTAGTGTTGGATAATCTCGAATCAATTTTAGATAGCGATAAAAAAGTAGGTAGTTATCGAGAAGGATATGAAAAATACGGACAGCTTTTGAGATGTGTGGGGGATACTAAACATCAAGGTTGTTTTTTAATCACTAGTAGAGAAAAACCGAAAGGATTTAGCGAGAGGAGTGGTGATAATTTACCGGTAAGGATGCTGACTTTAAAAGGATTAAATTCTCAAGATGGTCAGTCAATATTAGCGCAAAAAGGTTTATCTTTATCGGAGCGGGAAATAAATAGTTTGGTAGATTTTTACGCGGGTAATCCTCTGGCTTTAAAAATTGCAGCGACAACAGTTGAAGAAACATTTGATGGTGATGTTGCCGATTTTTTAAATTCTGATACAGTGATTTTCGGCGATATTTTCGATTTGTTAGACCAGCAGTTTAAACGTATCTCAATTTTAGAAAAGCAAGTCATGTATTGGCTAGCAATTAATCGAGAAAAACTATCTATCAAAGATTTACAAAACGACATGGTTGGTTTTAGCAAAACTCGAGAATTAATCACTGCTTTAGAATCTTTACAATGGCGCTGTTTAATCGAAAATAACTCGGGTAAATTAACTCAACAACCCGTGGTCATGGAGTATGTAATTGAGGAATTAATCGAACAGGTTGCTGAAGAATTGTATTCAGGAGAAATTGGAATTATCAATCAATATGCTTTAATCAAAGCTCAAAGTCAAGATTATATTCGCAATGCTCAAATTCAATTTATTTTAAAACCGATTGCTGATAAACTATTTACATTTTGGACAAATAAACCAACTATTCAAAATTATTTAAATCAATTTTTATCACAATTAAAATCTGCTGCTTTTCCTCAACCAGGTTATGCTGCGGGTAATATAATTAATCTGCTACGACAACTTGATATAGAATTAAATAATTATGACTTTTCTAATTTAACTATTTGCCAAGCTAACTTTAGTGGTATAAATTTACAACAAACAAACTTTGCTAATTCTGATTTGAGTAAATCGGTATTTACCCAAACTTTAGGTAGTATTTTCGCTGCTAAATTTAGCCCCACAGGTAATTTATTTGCAACGGGAATTGATAATCAAATCAATCTCTGGGAAGTTAATAAAATTAGACAGTTACGTACACTTTCAGGTCACACAGATTGGGTAGAGTCAATTGCATTTAGCTCAGACGGTAAAATTTTAGCTAGCGGTAGTTATGACAAAACTGTGAGATTGTGGAATGTTGAAAATGGCGAATATTTGCAAATATTAACAGGTCATACATTACCGATAAAATCAGTTGCTTTTCATCGTCACGGAAGCATTTTAGCCAGCGGTAGCAACGATAAAACTATTAGATTGTGGAATATTCAAACCGGGGAATGCTCAAATATTTTGCAGGGACACGAAAATAATATTATCTTTCTGAGCTTCCATCCCGATGACGAAAAATTAATTTCAGCTAGTAATGATAACACCGTTAGATTGTGGAATATTCAAACTGGGGAATGTTTGCAAGTATTTAATATTTCGGTAAATTGGCTACTTGCTATTGCTTTGAGTCATGATGGGAAAACACTAGTCACTGGCAGTGGAGGTAATACGGTAAAATTTTGGAATATATCAAATGGTGAATGCATCAAGACATTACCTAATTATCAAAGTAAAGTATGGACGGTAGCTTTTAGCAAAAACGATGAGCAGATAGTTACTGGTAGTGAAGATAACAGCATAAAGATTTGGGATGTACAAACTGGAGAATGCTTACAAACTTTACAGGAACATCATCAGCGCGTTTGGTTGGTTGATTTAAATCCAGACGATAAGACTTTAATTAGTATCAGCGAAGACCAAACTATTAAACTCTGGGATATTCCATCTCGGCGCTGTTTAAAAACACTTGTAGGCTATAGTAACTGGATATTATCCCTTGGTTTTAGTCCTGACGGTCATACATTAGCTAGTAGCTCTCAAGATGGTCAAGTGAGATTGTGGAATGTGACGACAGGTATGTGCAGCTTAACATTAAAAGGTCATACTAATTTAGTCTCTTCATTAGCCTTTGCTCCTCTCCACATGCAAAATTGTTTGCTAGCAAGTGGTAGCGATGATAATACGATTAAAATTTGGAATCATCAAGGTCAATGTTTGAAAACACTCACAGAACATCAAGATTGGGTGTATTCAGTTGCTTTTACCCAGGGAGAAACTTTAGCTAGCTGTAGTCGAGATAATACCATAAAAATATGGAATTGCTTGAGCGGTAGATGTCTATATACTTTTACAGGACATCAAAAAACAGTTAAATCAATTAGCTTTAATCCCGACGGTGATATATTAGCAAGTGCTAGCGACGATAAAACAGTCAAAATATGGGATTTTAATACAGGAAAATGCTTGCAGACATGTGAAGGACATCAAGATAGGCTCGATTGCGTAGTTTTCAGTCCTAGTGGAGGTATAATTGCCAGTGCTGGCTGCGATAAAGTGATTAAAATTTGGGATGTTAATACAGGGAAATGTTTGCATTCGTTGCAAGCTCATAATAATCGAATTCGCAAGGTTGTATTTAGTCCCGACGGTAAAATTTTAGCAAGCTGTAGCGATGATAAAACAATAAAAATTTGGAATAGCAATACTGGTGAAAATATTAATATATTTTCGGGACATGATAAAGCAGTATGGGCAATTGCAATTAGTCCTGATAACAGTATTTTAGCAAGCGGTGGTGAGGATGAAACAATTAAATTATGGCATTTGCAAACGGGTGAATTGATGCAAACCTGGAGATGTTTTAGACCATATGAAGGCATGAATATTTATAATACTACTGGATTAACCGATGCTCAAAAAATGATTTTAAAATCTTTGGGAGCAGATTTTGGTAATTTGTAATTTGTAATTGGTAATTGGTAATTGGTAATTGGTAATTGGTAATTCGTAATTCGTAATGGGTAGTTGGTAATGGGTAGTTGGTAATTGGTAATTGGTAATTGGTAATTGGTAATTGGTAATTGGTAATTGGTAATTGGTAATTGGTAATTGGTAAT
>JBCBHT010000215.1:4960-12725 GCA_038525335.1 Cyanobacteria bacterium J06621_15
TAATTGGTAATTGGTAATTGGTATTTGGTAATTGGTAATTGGTAATTGGTAATTGGTAATTGGTAATTGGTAATTGGGGATGATATGCTCCCACTACTGTATTTTGCATTCCCCAGATAATATCTGGTTTGACTAAATCATATACTTGCTGCCATTCTTGCTTTTTCCAGTCGGGATTGCATAAAAATACGGGACAATTTGCTCTACAAGCAGCGATAAAACCAGCTAAAAAATGTGCGGGTCGGCGTTCGTTTAAGATAATTTTTGGTTGATAAGAATGTTCTTGTTTAAACTTGGTGATATCTACATCAAATTTTTCAATTAACTGTTTCAATAAATAACTATCTTCGCAAATTAAGCAGTTATTATCTAAAAAATACTTGAGGTTTCCTTCCATAAATTATTCAAACAAATGTTTTCATCTTCAGCAAAATAATGATTGACACCGAAACCTACCGCTCTATTTTGTTGGGATAATTCATTGGCTAATAATAAAGCAGCTTCCCTACCAATACTGGTTTCAAAAACAGATGAAAATACAGTATCAATTTTATGAGTCAGGCAAAATTGGCGTAAACGTGATGGGGAGCCAATAATACCAGCTTTGATAACAAAAATTTCTCGCCAACCTTGCTCATAACAGCTTTGAAGTTGTTGGAGTGTGGCTACAGATTCATCCAAAGCTATTTTTGTGGTGTAACTGCGACTTAATTCCAACATCTCTGAAAACCGATTGACCGAAAGCGGTTGCTCGATAAATTCGAGTTGCAAATCAATATCATCATTTTTATTGATATTATCGCATTTTTGTAGCCAAATCTCAGCTTCACCATAGCTCAAGCCACCATTCGCATCTAATCGCAGTTTTGTGGAACTAGGTAGCTCTCCAACGAGCAAATCAAAAATAAATACTTCCTTTTCAAAGGGATAAACCCCGATTTTCCATTTAAAAGTATGAGAACCAATATCCCATACATTTCGCCATTGATGTAAAGCAGCTTTTCCAGCAGGTAGTAAAACACTGGAGTTAAGACTAGAGGATGTACTAGAAATATTATCTTCACGATTAGGATATCGCGAACCTAATTTCTTACCCTTAAATCGCTTTTCTACAGGTGAATGGGGTTTTACTGTCTGTTGATTTGTGGAAGAAAGGTCTGTTTTGAGCATTTTGAGTGCTGATTCAAAACCAAACTGACAAGCAGGTAATTCATCGGGAATCGAGAAAATAGTTTTATCATTTATTGCTAGCGGTAATTTACGACAAAACGAAACCGCTTGTTCCACAGTCTCGGAACCAAACCAGCTAATCGGAGCAATTTCTCCCCATCCCACCTTCCCAGTTTCATCAGTAAGACGAAGAATAACACCATTCCGATTTTCCCAAATACCGTGAAATGTATTTAAGGGAGTCGCAAACTTCCGACGATAAACACGAAATTCAAATTTGTAAAACACATTAAAAAATTTTGGATTTTAGACTTTGCGATAAAGTTGAGCCAGTTCGTTGCGGAGGAACACGACCGTTGTAGGAATTGGCGTTGGGGGTGTCGGTTTCCGTCCCCAAAACGCATCCTCGACGGAGTTAGGAGTCAATAATTCTACCCCCTCTCCTTGTTTCCTTGTCCCCAATCCCCAATCCCCAATTCCCCATTCCCAACTTCATAAAACAAACCCAATTCCTAATAGAAAACAACACCAAAATTGAACTGCGATCGCAATGAATTTTGAGTTGCTAACTTTGAGTGGTTGATTATGATTTTGTGATACATGGCTGCATAGTTTTCTAGCAAAAGGCAAGCTAAACCAGCTTAAAAGCGTCCACGCAGGGAAAATTCCGCAAATTACAAATATCAATATAAATGCGTAAATACTACCGGTTGAGATATTTAAAATTTGAGAACCTCTTTCAGTTCCCAAACGAACTATCGGTGAAAGTTTACCTGCTGCTAAATCATCTTTGACTTGATGAAAGTGGGAACAAAATAAAATTAAAGTCGTGGTAATACCGACTATCATCGAAGCGGCTAAACTGGTTAAAGACCAACTTTGAGTTTGACTGTAATAACCTGCTGAAACTCCCAAAGGACCGAAAGCAAAAAAGCAAAGGATTTCTCCTAAACCTTGATACCCTAAACGAAAAGGAGGTCCTTGATAAAAGTATCCTAAACCGCAGCAAACTAAAATTATCCCAATCAAAGTTAGGTCTTTTTGCCACCAGCTAATTGCTAAAATTCCTAACAATCCTAGACTAAGAAAGCAATTTCCCAACCAAAATATTAATTGTCTATTCCCCGTTAAATTTACCAAAGAATGATGCTTATTAATATCAATTCCCGTATCGGAATCAAAAACATCATTACTCAAATTTTCCCAGGCAAGAATAAGAATTGCAGCAGCTAAAAAAGTCACAAAAACTGCTGTATGAAGCACCCTTGTTTCTGCAAAAGCGACAGCCGTTCCTATCCAAATCGGCATAATCGCAACGCAGTACATCGGCGGTTTTATTGCCGCCATCCATAGCTTAATGTTGGGATATAAAATCAGCTTTGTAGTCATCACTCGCAAGCAATTTAATTGCTAAGTTTTTTATCGGCACAAAGCCGCAAGAGCATCCATCATAACCACTGTTTTTCCAGTTCTGCTACTTTGTTAAGACTCTTGTAAAGCAAGGCTGTATTTAGAGCGAAAGCTCCTGTAAAATCTACACTCGAAGCAGTTAAGCAGGTTTTTAACATCAAGGTTAACAAGCCTGCTTTACTAGCTAGAAAAACAGCGTCTGAATGTGCTACCTGTAGAAATACGACCACGATTCATGATGCTTTAGGAAGAGAACTTCAAAAAAATTTACTATTTTTAGATCCATGACAGTTTCACCATGTTCTGCGAAATTTTCTATATCTAATCAAGACCTATACCAATTCCTTGTAAAAAATAGAGCATATTGTGTTAAGAATAATTGCACGACAATAGCTAGTATTGCTTTAGAAATTGATTTGGTAGACCCTCTGGTTGTCTTCCAGAAACTGGCTACATCTAATCAGCTAAATTTCTACTGGGAAAACCCAAGCAAACAGGAAGCTATTGTCGCTATTGATGCAGTAAAACAATTAAAAGTTGAAGGGAAAGAACGTTTTTATATTGCGGAAAATTTTGTTAAATATAATCTCAGTACAATTATTAATTTTTGTAATGTAAATCATTTATTTGCTAAACCATTATTTTTTTGTAGCTTTAGTTTTTTCGATACAAATCTTCAACAAAACTATCCCTTTTCTCCTGGTACGATTTTTTTACCTAAATGGCAAATAGCTCGTAAAAATAAACGATGTATATTAGTAGCAAATATTCTTATTAATCGGAAATTAAATATAGAAGGTGCTTTACAAAAATTATGGCAAAAAATTACAGATATTAATAATTTAAAATATGATTTTGTTAACTTAAATGATTCTAGAGCCAAATTCATCAACAATTCGATTACCAAACCGAGTAAATTTAAATCATCCGTATTATCAGCTTTAGAAGATATTCGTAAAGGTCATTACAGCAAAATTGTTTTAGCCGATACTCTAAAAATTGAGTCTAGCACTCCATTAGACTTATTCAAATCATTAAATAATCTACGACAGCTACATCCCAACTGCTGTATATTTTCCACAAGCAACGGTAGAGGACAAAACTTTATTGGTGCTTCTCCAGAAACATTGATAGCAATTCGCAATCAGAAACTAAGCACCGATGCTTTAGCAGGAAGCGCTCCGAGAGGTAAAACTACAGGGGAAGACGCGAAAAATGCCAATCTTTTACTCAACAGTGCAAAAGAAAGACACGAACATTCCTTAGTAATTGATTTTATTACTCAAAAATTAATCGGTAATGGTTTACTACCTCAAGTTTCAACACCCAGGTTGAGACAGCTATCAAATATTCAGCACTTGTGGACACCAATAATTGCCAAAGCTCCTCCTAACGTACATCCCTTACAAATAGTTGCTGATTTGCATCCTACACCAGCAATGGCAGGTGTATCACCCGAAGTTGCTTGCAAAGAGATTCGTCGTTATGAAAGCTTCGAGAGGGGACTATATGCAGCACCCTTGGGTTGGATAGATTCACAAGGTAACTGTGAATTCGTAGTGGGAATTCGTTCAGCACTTATCGATAATTCCAGCAACTCGTCTTTACTTTATGCAGGGGCTGGAATTGTACCCGGTTCCGACCCAGAAAAAGAATTCGCAGAAATTCAGCTTAAATTACAAGCTCTTTTGAAAGCATTAGCTTGAACAGTGAACAGTTAACAGTGAACAGTTATCAGTTAACAGGGAGCAGTCCGTAGGTTCTATTATTCCCCGGAGCGCTTATCTTTCCTTGTTGAGTCCATCTCATTCCACCCCTCTCCTTGACAAGGAGAGGGGAAGGGGGGTGAAGTTCTTTGACAAATTATGATTGCTTCGCGTTTAACGCACCGTTTAAAAATTTGGCTACGCTTCCAACATCTGTATTTTTCGTGATTAAACATCAACATACTTTCTCAATCTACACTTTACTGTTAATTAATCTGACTTTGCCAAACTGGCAACCTGCAAGACTTTTTCTAAATTATTATTCAAATTAATAAGTCTACTTAGCTTAGTTCAGGGTGCTAAAAAACTATCCAAAGTCTGTCAATCGAAAATATGCTCAAGGTGATGTTTGAAGCGGGAAGTAAGTGTAATTCTACTTATTTCTCGCCTTTTTCTTTTGATATAGGGAATTGGTAATTGGTAATTGGTAATTGGTAATTGGTTAAACTCCTAACTCCTCACTATAATAAATCTTTATGTAAAAACGGCTTTGCGTCTTTACCGGTATAGCTGCTAGCGACATGACCGTTACCTGTCATTTTATATTTATAGGTAACTAGACCTTCTAAACCAACGGGTCCCCGAGGTGGTATTTGCTGAGTACTAATTCCAACTTCTGCACCGAAACCGTAACGGAAACCGTCTGCAAAACGGGTCGAACAGTTATGATATACCCCTGCTGCATCTACTAAGGATGAAAAATCTTCGGCTGCTTTGATATCTTCCGTAACAATTGCGTCAGTATGTTTAGAACCATACTCGTTGATGTGAGTTATTGCTTCAGTTAGAGAATTAACAACTTTGATTGACAAAATTAAATCACTGTATTCAGTTTCCCAATCCGCTTCTGTTGCTAGTGCTATATTCGATAGAATTGAGCGAGTATTTTCGTCTCCGCGTAATTCTACATTTAATTTTTGTAACGCTTCTGCGATTTTGGGTAGAAAACTTGATGCAATATCTTGATGAATTAGCAATGTTTCGATTGCATTACAAGCTGCTGGATAATGAGTTTTAGAATCAACTGCGATATTCACCGCTTTGTCAATATCTGCGGTTTTATCAATATATAAATGACAAATTCCGTCAGCATGTCCCAATACCGGAATCGATGTATTCTGCTGGACAAACTGAACAAAAGAATTAGAACCTCTAGGAATAATCAAATCTACGTATTTATCTAATTTTAAAAGCTCTAAAGTTTCTTCTCTAGTAGTTAATAACTGTACGGTATCTGGGTCAACAGTAGTTTGAGATAATCCTCTTTTAATTGCTTTGACTATCGCTTCGCAAGACCGAATAGCTTCTTTTCCACCCTTAAGAATTACACCATTACCCGATTTTATCGCCAGAGTTGCAATTTGAATTGCTGCTTCCGGACGTGCTTCAAAAATTATTCCCAAAACTCCCAAAGGACAACTCACCCGTTTGAGAATTAAACCATTGTCTAGCTTACGATGAATTTGAATGCTACCAACCGGGTCGGGAAGTTTGCTAATGTCCCTTACTCCAACGATATTGTCTCTCAATTTATGTTCATCCAACTGCAATCGTTTGTAAAGCGGCTTAGCAATCCCCTCGCTTAGAGCAGCTTCACAATCAGCAATATTTGCTTGAATGATTTCATCTTGTGATGATTCTAAAGCAACAGCAATAGCTTCAATAGCTTCATTTTTTGCAGCAGTTGATAAAACAGCTAACTTCATCGCTGCAAGTCGAGTTTGTTTCGCAGTCTGAATCAAATCGGAACTGTAAGTGAGAACTGTCATGGTAATGCTCGAAAACGCAGTCTTATCTTTTATCGTAACTGCCAACGGGAAATATTAAGGATGAAATACGAATTATCAAGGATAAATGTTTTTAATAGGTTGAAAATCATTTTTGATTACCACTCTATGATAAAACTCAGTATTTTTGTTTTTCAAGAATTTTTTGGACACCATCCGGAATGTTCAAACTTGCTTCTGTAGCTCTTGGTATCGAAATCAAAGTTGTTTATTACTTTATCCACGAGAGTCAACAGCTAAAATTAACGGTTATTAGCCAGAAAGTAAGGTTCACTATTGAAATGCAGAATTAAGTTTCAAGATGAACTTTTAAAATTGAAATCAAAAATTCAGTTGAATTGCCTAGTAATAAAGACTATAGAAATAGAGTAAACCCTATATAAACTGTTTAATAATTTAAATATTAATAATTATTTTGTATTCTTCTAAAATCTTAGAACCAATTACAGAAACTAAGACATAAACGAATCAACCACAACTCATACTTATCATGAATTCTACTTCCAACTTTCATGCGATTCCATCTTCACCGAATAAACCTGTATTAAAGCAAGGTTCTAAGGGAGAAGCAGTATTAGAATTACAACAATTATTAAAACATTGGCAATGTTATTTTGGAAAAGTTGATGGTGTATTTGGTCCCCAAACCACGGCTGCTGTAAATTGCTTTGATTATTGGATGTTTTTAGCAGAAGACGGAATAGTTGATGAAAATACCTGGCGTTGTCTGTATGAAGGTGCTCCAGTAGACATGCCTTTATTACAAAAACGTAGTGAAGGTGAACTTGTAGAAAAAATTCAAGAAAGGCTTTTGTGGTCGGGTTTCTTTCAATCAGCAATTACTGGTTATTTTGGTGTAGTTACTGAAAACGCAATTAAAGATTTACAGCAGCGTTCCGGATTAATTCCAAACGGAATTGTAGACGAAAGCACTTGGCTTGAGTTAAGTAAAATTCGCGAGTATATCTATTAAAAATTATTCGTATAATCTAGTAAATTTTATTGATTAAAATCATGTTCAATTATAAATTATTCAAGTTTAAAAATTTAGCAAAAGTAGCTCTCACCTTATCTATTATTGGTTTATCATTCGGTTGTGAAAAATCATCAAAGCAAAATAATCCCGATACGACAACAAATTTAACAAAAAAAGTTGAATTCCAAGTAAATGTTACTGACGGAGTTCGTAAAGGAGAAACTTTAAATGGTTCTTATACCTACATACCTGAAACCTTTGAATTAGTAGAATTAAATTTAAAAGGGTTTAAGAATCAAGATATTTCTCAAAATTGTAAAAACCTAACGGTAAATAAAGACAGTTTGGGATTAAATGGAACTTGTAATGCTGATAAAACTATTTACACCTTTGGAGATGATGCTCCAGGAAGGGGTCATATTGTTCATCCATTCGGTTATGCTGTAGAAGCACAAAATGGAAGCGATGGTGTTGGAGTTGTTGAATACAATAATGCAACATAACGTGAGTTTGGGTTAAGAAATATAGCATTTATAAGTAAAGAGTAGTTAAGTTAAAACGCATCTAAATTGAATAAACAAAAAATATGGTTCTTCAGTACTTGGTATGCTATTAAAATAGTCGTTTTTAGGCAGTCGGCAGTCGGCAGTAGGCAG
>JBCBHT010000216.1:0-793 GCA_038525335.1 Cyanobacteria bacterium J06621_15
TGAAAGAGTTGTCAAAATGTACGTGATTTCTATGAATACCTCTACCACGGTTGATAAAAACAGGATTGTAATTACGTCTAAAGTTACCTCTAAAAGCACGTCTACGATTGTTGATGAATCTGCGTCTGTGATTGCGTCGAATGCGTCTGTGACGACGAGATTTACCTTTAATAACTTTCTTGGCTACAACTAAATTGTTAGATGCTATTACAGAATTATCAGAAATTTCTAATGCTTTAACTGGTGCTATGTCACCAATGCTTCCAAATAATACTAGAGATGCAATTCCTAAACCTGCTAATTGATTGAATTTCATTTTTGTTACCTCTTGTTGGGATTGATGTTTTTTGTTTTCCTTCGATACTTATTACTATGAGGGATGAAGCTGAGATAGTAATTATTGCTGACTGAGGAAATACTAAGAGTTATCTGAGAAATATGAGAAATTAAAAAAGGCTTGTAGTTGCGCTTTAGCGCCAACAATATAGAACGAAGACCGTACCTTAAAAGATTTTACTAATAAATCAATAATTGTCTTTAAAACAATAATAAAATTGATAATATATGGTTCGTAATTACGCGTTATTCGATTTAAAATTTTGGCGCTAAAGCGCAACTACTAACATATTTTTATTCATAAAAAAAAATCAGCAGTACCCTAAAAGGATTCTGCTGATAAATGAAGAGTTGTCTTTAAAGCAATAAAAATAAAATAAATTTTAATTTGATAACTGATAACTATTTACGCACTTTTCAAACTAGCAAAACCAAATGTAGCATTAAATTCTTCACA
>JBCBHT010000216.1:803-12682 GCA_038525335.1 Cyanobacteria bacterium J06621_15
TTCCTACTGATTTGTAATTAGCTAGATTTACATTATTAGGAATTGCATATCTTTGTTTACCATTGAAGCTTTTGATTCTACCTAATGTAATATAATTTCCTTCTCTAATATTTAAAGGTACGCTACTATTTCTATGTAAAATAACTTTAACATCGGGACCATTTCCGGTACTGAATCCTTTATCAAATTCTAGATAACGTCTACCATTAACGTTAACGATTTTAGCTTTACCACGAGTTGCTTTTTCTTGATTAACAAAGTTACCGGATGCAATCAAAGACTTAGATTTTGCAGCTACTCTAACACTTCTTCCTGCTCTTTGTGCTTGTGCTGGATTTACGTTAATTGCTAATTGTCCAACGCTACCGAATAATAAAATAGATGCAATTCCGAAACCAGCTAGTTTATTGAATTTCATTTGTTGTTACCTCTTGTTTGAACTGTTTGTTTTCCTTCGTTAATTACTAATATGAAGGATGAAGCTGAGGAACCCATGATTCACAACTGAGGTAACAATAAGAGTTATCTGAGAAAACTGAGAGCAAATATTTTGCAGTAAATATATAACTTATGTAGAGACGTAGCATTGCTACGTCTCTTTCAATGTGAAATCACGTTTTCGTGTTTTTATTCAGAAAGACTGTGATTATCAATAAGTAATCCATTTTTCTTTACCAACTTTAGCTAACCCGTAATTCATCTTCATCAATAACAACAAAATATTCGGGTTTCTGAATTTCTTCCATTTCAACATCTTCAACTAATGCAAGAAATTCGGAATCAGCGATAATAGCTGTATCCGTGGTACGACTGAACAATCCACTCCGACGACGAGATTCTTGGAAGGTTAACTGTCCAAAATCAAGATTTATCAAACCAATTTTATCGGTTCCTATTTCAAAATCTTCAATCGTATCGGCTTCATCTTTACTCAAACCACCGTCACCGGATTTCAAAATAAATGTATCGACTCCGGAACCACCATCTAATTTATCTTTACCTATTCCACCGAAAAGAATATCGTCGTTGTCATTACCGATAAGTGTATCGTTACCGGATTCACCAAAGAAAGTATCATTCCCATCTCCGGTGTACCGACCATCTCCACCGAAACCTAAGAATTCAGCACCGTTAATTTCTTGATTGATAAAACTACCGATAACTATATCGTCTTTTTTCCCCGTCTTGGCTTTACCTATTAATAAAGTCGCTTCGTTATCCTTATTAACATCGATGATTCCTGTATAAGCTCCGTTGTCTTCTCGACGAATTCTTAATTTATCAAAATCTTCGATTGGTAATTCATCCAGGGAATCATAAGCTCTAATACCGAGTAAATCACCAATCTGACCTTGTTGGTTAACTGTATTAGTAAAAGCTCTTACAACTCTACCGTGTTCGCTACCAAAATCGGTAGCAAATTCAGATATTGTTCCAAAATCCATTTGAAAAGCTTCGTCAGCAGTTACCGCTAATTCTGGATTTCCAGCAATGCTTTTTTCTCCTACAAATGCTCTGGAAAATACCGAGACATCAGCGAATTTTTGGGGTGCTTGAGTACCTTCAACTCTACCATCTACGTCGTAAATATCTTCGTTTGGGTCGTCAAATAATGGGTTTTCGTCGCGATTTCTTGCGGATGGAGGGTCAAGAGCGGTAATTGTTCTGGCTCCTTGGTTATTACCCGACAAAAAGTTATTATTTTCTAATAAAAGTCCGTCTCGATAAATTCTTCCCATTTCGGAATTAACTAAAGAACCAAGACTGTGACCAATTAAATTCAAACTTTGGGAAGCTGATTGAGTACTGATTCCGTAAAAATCATTTAAAGCTTGGACAGCGAATTCTGCAACTGGACTAATCCAAGTAGCTGCTCGGAAGTTCCCTCTACCAGGAATACCAAATTCAAATCCTAACCTTTCTGAATTGTTGTAAGCTGCTTCTCTCCAATCTAAAAGTAAAACCCTATCTCCAGGTTTTGTATTGGCGATTTCTTGTGCTACATCAGCAATTTTACCGTCGGGAGCGTCATTCCAACCGTGGACTATCAGCCAAGTTTGTTCTGGTGTGTCGGGATTATTAACTTCTACAAAGCCTACTTTACGCTGACTGGGATTATTTTCTATTGTTTGATTGAGTAATACTCCTTGTTCGCTTCCCCCAGTCACAAAACCTTGAACCGCTAAATTTGAATCAGTAAGATTGGGTGGAAGAGTGTATGGTCCTTCTATTCCTGTAATTGCATTGATTGTTGTTTGTGAACCCTCAGCTTGTAGGGTCATGGTTTGATTGCTACCGGTACCATCGGATGCTAGTTTGACATTATATGTCTGCTGGTTCCCTTCTCTAGATACTGGTGTAATTTCTTTGATGTAACCAGCACTGTCACCGACTGGGGTAATATTTTGATTGCTGGTTGTACTCTGAGGAATTGGTGAATTAGATAAAAGATTGGATTGAGTAGATGCTTCAGGTACGGTAACTGTCAGGTCAAAATTTAATTCTTCGTCTGGTTTCAAAAATACGTTGACTGTATCTAAAGATAATGCAGAATCTTCGCTGCTAGTTTGGGAGATAATATTACTTGAATCTTCATCACCAATATTTAGAATAGCGGTATTTTGAGTTCCTATTGCACCATCCGTTAAACTTTCCAAAGATAAGTTAACAGTTTCGCTTCCTTCTTTTAAATCATCGCTGAAGATGGGAATAAAAACATTTTTCTCAATTTCTCCATCGCTAAAGTTAAGCTCAATTTGAGTATTATCAAAATCTTCTCCACCTGTAGCGGTACCGTTAGTTAAATTAACCGTTGCGCTAACTTCTCCTAAATCACCACCAGTACGAATAACTTTTGCTGATAAAGTCGAAATTCCCGATTCAAAAGTATTAAATTCAGCTTTTTCAAACTCTAATTTACCCGGATTATCGCTATCCTGTGCTGGATTAATACTGTTATTGTTTCGAGCAAATTCAATTAAATTTTGTCCTGCTTCAGTTTCATCCCAATCATTAGAATTATCTAAATCATCAAAAGAAATTGCTTTACCTGCTGCACCTCGAACGTGAAAAATAATATCGTTATAATCAGTGTCGGAATTTTCATCTAAACGTAAATCTTCCATTCCAAACACACCACCATCAGTTGTTCCCTCCACCAACTGCATCATTTGAATTGCATTGTCGGGGTTAGCCAATGACAGGGAAAATAAATGACGTTGATTATTATCAACAGAATTATCTAAGACATCTTCAAGTTTACCTTGGGGAGCTAATATTAAAGCGAAATTGTCCCCAGGATTCATGTTAAAAGTTCTAACTCCTGAATAATCCCCTTGATTTCTATCTCTTTCCCCTAAATCTCCCGTAAATCTAGCACCATCAGAATCATCATTAATCGCAATATAACCGTTAGTTGAATTACTCAAAGCACGACGAGCAGCTTCTTGAATAAATTCATCAGAACCGGGATTTAAATCTTCCATCCCAGTGAGATTAAATATTCCCAGTTCGCTTTGATAACCACCAGCATCAAATAGAAAATCAATAGTAAATTCACCAGTTGAATCTACTGTAAATATGCCATTTTCTAGATTTAAGTTTAGGCTAAAAGCAGTTTCTGTAAATTCTTCCTCTAATAAAATCGGGTCTTTAAAAATTCCAGAAATATTATTATCAGCAGATAAAATATCTGTATTTAATGGGTCTTCAACTGCTAAAGGGTCAATATTTTCAAAATTATTTATGGGGTTTTCTGAATTATTCATAGTGTTGATTAAATAATATGTACGTCATTCGATTTTGGATTGTGGATTTTGGATTTTGGATTGACCTTAGCCAAGCGTGTTCATCAGAACATAATCCAAAACAAAAGCATCCGTTGTTAAAATCTAAAATTATTCGACGCAGCATAATATTCAGAATCAAATGTGAAAATGCTTCGTGTAGCGAGTAAGTAGGGTACGTTAGAACGTAGCCTTTTATTAAAATATCTAGTTTAGTCAAAGCTGTATTAGAGAAAACAGCTTTTATATAAAAGATAATTACTGTAATTTGCTTGAAGTAGACTTTCCCTATTTATTCTATCAAGCTTGATTCATCAAAATAATCTTGCCTTATTAATGTAATTTTACTGAGTTATCTTAATGATTATAGTGATTTATACAACTATTAAATATTAATACTGAAAAAGGAATAGGATTTAGGAAGGTAATTGAAACTGCATCTATCTGGAGTAAGAAAAAGTATCGGCTCCTTAGGAGGGTATTGTTACAGAAGCGAAATTTACCTTGAACCTTACCCCGTTCGACCGACTCCCCCCTCCTTGTTAAGCAGAAGGGAAAGTAGTTTTAATATAGGTATCAGCGAATATTATCTTAATCAAATCATGACCGAATCTACTCATACTCCTCGAAGAGGAAGAATTAATTTTTGAAATCGAATTGATTACATCTGATGGATTTGAGTTACCAATTGATGCAATTTTAGATACGGGATTTTCCGATTGGTTAGCTATTGATAAACAGGATTTAGAAGGATTTGATTGGGAATTTTTAGGTGAGCGAAGTATGTTAATGGCAAAGGGTGTATCTAACTTTGATATTTATGCTGGGAAAATCAAAATTGATAATGAAGTGTTTGATATTCCTGTGTATGCAGGTGATGGAGTTCCTGAAGTTTTACTCGGTCGTCAATGGTTGAAAAATAAGCGGTTGGTTGTTGATAAGTAGTTATGCAAAATTAATTTGATATTCTAAAAACTTCAAGTCCCTGAGATTGCTTCGTTCCTCGCAATGACAATACACAATTAATTTTGCTTAGGTACTTATACCATTAAATATTTTGACTTTAGGAGATTAATAAATGTGTTTTTTTAAATCTTTCTAATATTTGATTCACTACAGTTTCACCATCTAAACCTTCCCCACGTTCAAGTTATGCAATAGCTACATCAACTTTTTGACGAGTTTCTTCTATCCATTGAGCATATTCAATATTCAACTTTTCTAATAATTTAAATGCTATATCAGCTACTTCTTCAGGATTTTTATATTTACCTGTAGCAATTTGCGCTTGAATAAACTTTTCATGTTCTGGCTTAATTTGAATTTGCATTCGTTATCCTTATAAATTAATTAACTTTACTTATTTTCTAATATATAAAAGTTTTGGTGCGTTAGGCTGAAGCCATAACTCACCCTACAAGACACAAATCTTGTTGTAGGATGTGTGACGGTCATGATGAGTTATCACATATAACCGAACAATTTGATTTTACCGTCACGCACCATAGGTGTTGATAATAATATACAAGCTCAGATTCACTACATAATTATAAGTCCACGGTTTCTGATTTTTTATCTCAACAATTTCGTTGTTCCATTAAATATATGGTGCGTTACGGCATTATATCAATGGTCGTTTCAAAATCTAATTTACTCGTGCCGTAACACACCCTACAAGAAACCAATCTTGACAACCACAATTAAATTTAGTACAAATGCACTAAACACTATTTTTACATTAGATATTAAACTTCTATTTCCAAATTATTAAACTAGGAGAAGTAATTAGTGCAATCCACCCAACCAGAAACTCAACAACGAGTCGAAGAATTAAGAAAACTGTTAAGCCAAGCAAGTTACGCTTACTATGTCCTGGACAATCCCACCATTGAGGATGCAGTTTACGATAGATTGTACCGCGAATTGCAGGATTTAGAAACACAATACCCGGAATTAATTACTCCTGATAGTCCTACACAGAGGGTTGGTGAAAAACCTGCAACTGGTTTTACTTCGGTACGTCACAATATTCCGATGTACAGTTTGGAAAATGCTTTTGATGTTGATGAATTAAAAAGTTGGGATGAAAGATGGCGCAGAAATGCACCTCCTCAAGATAATGTAGATTATGTCTGCGAGTTGAAGATTGATGGTAATGCTTTAGCTTTGACTTATGAAAATGGGGTTTTGGTTAGGGGTGTGACTCGTGGTGATGGGGTTAGTGGGGAAGATATTACTCAAAATGTCCGGACGATTCGCTCGATTCCTTTACGATTGAATTTGGATGATATTGATATTGAGAATAAAGATGCTTTACAAACCATAGAAGTACGTGGTGAAACTTTTTTACCTTTGGATGTATTTGAGAAGATTAATCAGGAAAGAATTTCATCTGGTGAAAGTCAATTTGCTAATCCTCGGAATGCTACTGCTGGTACTTTGAGACAGTTGGATTCCCGTAAAGTTGATAAAAGACGTTTGGATTTTTTTGCTTATACTTTACAGATTCCCGGTGTTGATGATGCGAGTATTGCGAATAATCAATGGGAAGCTTTGGAATTATTGCATAAATTAGGCTTTAAGGTAAACCCGAATAAACAACTTTGTCGTTCGTTGGATGAAGTTGCTGAATATTATCAGCATTGGGATACAGAACGGTTGAATTTAGCTTATATGACTGATGGTGTTGTGGTAAAAATCAATTCGTTGACCCTACAGCAGGAACTGGGTTTTACTAATAAATTTCCTCGGTGGGCTGTTGCGCTCAAGTACGCAGCCGAAGAAGCACCAACCCGCGTTGAGAATATTTCAGTAAATGTTGGTAGAACCGGTGCTATAACTCCTTTAGCCGAAATGCAGCCCGTTCAGCTAGCCGGAACTACGGTATCTAGAGCTACACTACACAATTGCGATCGCGTTGCTCAATTGGATATCCGAGTTGGTGATACGGTTATCGTTCGTAAAGCTGGGGAAATCATTCCGGAAGTGGTACGAGTACTCAAGGAATTACGTCCTGAGAATACCACACCTTTTGAGATGCCAACTCACTGTCCGGTTTGCGGTCAACCGGTGGTGAGAGAGAAGGGGGAAGCGGTGACGAGATGCGTTAATACGAGTTGTCCTGCAATTTTGAAGGGTTCGATTGAGCATTGGGTAAGTCGTAATGCTTTAGATATTCGTGGAATGGGTGAGAAGGTTGTTCATCAGTTAGTAAATAAAAAGTTAGTTAATTCTGTTGCGGATTTATATGAATTGACGGAAGAAACTTTAGCTAATTTAGAAAGAATGGGTCAAAAATCGGCTCAGAAGTTGATAGATGCAATTGAAAAATCAAAAAGTAAACCTTGGTCGCGGGTATTATATGGTTTAGGAATTCGTCATGTAGGAAGTACAATTGCTCAAACCGTGACGGAGAAGTTTGATAGTGTTGAGAAATTAGCAGCAGCAAAGGTTACAGATATCGAAGCTATTTATGGAATCGGTGTAGAAATCGCTGAAAGTATTTATAAATGGTTTCGAGTTGAAGCCAATCAAGCATTAATTGAAAGGTTGAAAAATCAGGGATTGCAGTTTATTGAAGTTCAATCAGCAGCAAGTACTAATATCAGTAAAAAATTTGAAGGAAAAACCTTTGTCGTGACTGGAACATTACCAACTTTGTCGCGGGATGAAGCCAAAGAATTGATTCAGAAATATGCTGGTAAAGTATCTAATTCAATTAGTAAAAATACAGATTATTTAGTTGTAGGAGAAAATGCAGGTTCAAAGTTGACAAAAGCTGAGAAGTTGGGGATTGCTCAGTTGAGTGAGGAGCAATTATTAGAAATGGTTGAACAGTGAACTAAAGTACGTACAGTTAAACCAGTCAGCGAAGCCAATTCACCAACTTTCCAAGAAGTTTGCACAACCATTTACCCCTCGTCCAAGACTTTTATTAACAACATTTATAATGTAGAACCTCACGTAACGTGAGGTGCAAGGGGTTTTGAAAAAAATATTTTTGATGCTGAGAATTAAATATGAAAAGGACTATTACTAGCCTTTTCATGTTTATCGTTTAATTGCGTTAGGAAATTAATAAAACCTGAAACCTATAAACTCACAAACCTTTGACCTTAAGATAGCGATAGAATAGAAAATCCTTAAACGGTTTTTTAGTACATATGCTCAGGGTAACTTCGGATTAACTGATGATCCACACCCTCCGGATGAATAACTGCTCGCTATTCACTGCTCACTGTTAACTGTTAACTGTTCGCTGATAACTATTTCTTCAAAGATTTCTAAATCAAACCAAAATGTAGTTCCAATACCCACTTCACTGACTAAAAATACTCTTGTGTGGTGTTTATCTTCAAGAATATTTCTGACAATTGATAATCCTAAACCAGTTCCTTCAAGGGTATGGACGCGATTTTCAACGCGGAAAAACCGGTCGAAAATAGCTGCTTGGTCTTCTTGAGGAATACCGATTCCTGTGTCTCCAATTTCTACACGTACCCGAGATATAGAACTATTTGGCTGATTAATTTTATAAGCACGAAGCGCGACTTTCCCACCCGCTTTACTAAACTTGAGTGCGTTACCAATTAAATTTGCTAATACTTGTAGAAGTAAGTCGTAATGTCCACTTACTAAAGGTAAATCAGGAGCAACATCTTGAATTAATTCAATACCTTTATCTTTAGCATTTAACTGATAAGTACGCAAAGTTTGTTCGATGGCTTGACTCAAATCAACACCATCCATATTATAGCTGCGTCCGGATTCTAATCTCGACAAATCCAATACATCATTTACTAACCTAGCAAGTCTATCTGTTTCATTATTAACTGTTTGTAAAAACTCTTTTCGCTGTTCTATGTCTAAATCTTCACCAAATTCGTGTAGAGTTTCAATAAAAGATTTTATATTGAATAAAGGCGTTCGTAACTCGTGAGAAACGTTACTAATAAATTGACTTTTTGCTTCATTTAATTCTACTTCACGGGTAATATCTTGAATAGTAATTGCAATACCTTTGATACTTTCCCGCTGCTGATTAATAACTGTAGTTAATAAAATACGTATAGTTCTTTTTATAGGTTCATTTATAGTAATGCGAAATTCAGCACGTTCTAATTCTCCCGCAGTCATTTTATCTAAATAGCGGTTGATTTCTAACTGCATTTGTGAGGGTAAATAGTCCAGAACGCTGTTTCCGACTACTTCTGCTTCTTCCCAACCAAAAATAGATTTCGCTGTAGGATTAACTAATATAGTTTGCATTTGATTGTTAATCAAAATCGCACCATCAGCTATAGTCGAAACCAAAGTTTCTAACTTCGCTTTTTCAGCAGTTAATTCTTCAATATTTTGTTCTTCATAACGCTCCAATTTTTCTGCCATTTCGTTGAAGCTAGAAATTAATTCATTGAGTTCCCCAGAAAACTCCAGCTCGATTCGTTGCTTAAAATTCCCTGCTGCAATTTGTTTGACCCCAACCAACAATTCTTTTATCGGCTTAGTTATAGTCAAAGCATTAATTACCCCCCCTAAAATCACCATCACCCAAATCGAGATAAACACCGCAATGGTCACATCCCGAGTGAAATTGGTAGAGATAACAGCAGTTTGATTGGGATTGATACCAACCGCTAAAACACCTAAATACTTACCATCTGCTTTCAAAGGAACAAATACATCAGTAACTTCCCCATCCGGTGAATGGTGGTGACGTACCATTGGCTTTTCCACATCAGCAGCATAATCTTCCGGAAGCTCAATTCTACGTTCAATAGTTAATGAATTTCCTACCTCTGGTTCCCAGAAAGGAATACCAAAAAAGATTTTTCCAGTATCGTCAGCATAAAGCATGTAGCGGACGCTTGAAGTGGTGCTATAAAATCGTTGGGAAAACTGAGCTATCTCAGTGTAATTATCCTCAGCCAAAAATGGCGAAACATTAGCAGCCAGCAACAAACCCAAATCTCGCCCGAAACGAGTATCATTTAGACGAGCATCCTGCTGAATAGTATTTACAGCCCAAAACGTCAAACCGCTCATCACCAGAGATACAACCAAAGTTACAGCCGCTAACAGCCTTGTTTGGAGATTAAAGTCCGACCACCAATTGGTAATCGCTTCTCGAATTGTTTTTAAAATAGCTAGCATCTTAAATATAAGCTGTTAGTAGTTGTTTAAAAGACAAACCCAACAACTAAAAATTAACAGTTAATTTGACAAATATGAATATTGTTAAGATTTGAGCAATAGGGAATTGGGGATTGGGCATGGGGCATGGGATGATGGAATTAAGATATAGATGGCAGAATTATTTTAGTTTCTAACCATTAAGGTTTTCGTTTTCAGCACAATTATTTTAGTTTTAGCGACCAAGATGGTCGCACTACAAGTAAAAGCAATTACCCATTACCAATTATCCATCCCCTATGCCCTATTCCCAATCCCCATTACCCGATACCCAATATCTGACCGATAGTATATTCCTTCAAAATTAATTTTTTCAATACCGGCATATGCTAGTTGTAATGCTTGCTCGAAGTTTTTCCCGATACCAGTTACGTTTAAAACTCTACCTCCATCTGTTATCAGTTGTTGATTTAACTGCGTCCCTGCATGAAATACGGTGACTCCTGTGGCTTCGGCTTCGGGAATGCCTGTAATTACTTTACCTTTTTCGTAAGCTCCAGGATATCCCCCGGAAGCAGCAACTACAGTGGCTGCTGCTCCTTGTTTCCACTCTATGGGAGGAATTTTTTCTAAACGCTGCTCGATACAGGCAAGCATTAATTCTTCTAAGGGAGTTTCTAATAATGGTAATATTACTTGGGTTTCTGGGTCGCCAAAACGACAGTTAAATTCTAATACTTTAAATTCCCCTGTGGGAGTGACCATTAAACCAGCGTAAAGTATGCCGCGATAATCAATTTTTTTGGCTCTTAAAGCATTTATAGTTCTATCTAAAACTTGCTTCTGCACTCGTTCCATTAAATTGACCGTAGCGATGGGTGCTGGTGTATAAGCCCCCATTCCACCTGTATTTTCTCCCGTATCACCTTCACCGATACGTTTATGGTCTTGGGCTGGTAATAATGGTCTAATTGTTAAACCATCGGTCAAAGCTAAAACAGATACTTCCTGTCCCGTCAAACATTCTTCGACGACTACAAATTCTCCAGCGCTACCAAATTGACCGTTAAAGATTGCTTCAACTGCTTCTACAGCTTGATTTAGGTCGGTTGCAACGGTAACACCTTTACCAGCAGCCAAACCGTCAGCTTTGATAACAATAGGAACCCCATGTTCTTTGATATAGCTTTTTGCAGGTGCTGCTTTATTAAATACCGCACTATTAGCAGTGGGAATATTCGCTTCTTGCATGAGACTTTTTGCCCATGCTTTACTAGCTTCTATCTGCGCTCCTGCTTTAGAAGGTCCAAATACTTTTAAACCTTTTGATTGTAAATAATCGGTGATTCCTTTCGCTAAAGGAATTTCTGGTCCTACGACAACAAGATTTATCCCTTGTTTTAAAGCAAAGTCACTTATACCTTCAAAATCATCTACTTTCAAAGAAAGATTTTCACAGCGGTTCAAACTAGCGGTACCACCATTTCCCGGTACGCAGATAACCTGCTCAACTTGGCTCGACTGAAGAAACTTCCAAGCTAGAGCGTGTTCTCTTCCTCCACTACCTACAACTAAAATTTTCACTTATTATCCTCTTACTTCCCTTGATGACCTATTCGGATGCGTTTATTTTTTTCACCAATTTTAATACTTATCACGCCAAAAGCGATAGCAATACTGCTCGGTTAAGAAATTTCAAATTGTTTAGATTCCCCAACCCCCGCTAATTTGGGGGCTTATTTCCCTCCTTTTGAAGGCTACGGTGTACACACAAGTACTCTCCACATACGTTTCAGGGATTTCAACCCCCTTAAATCGTCATTGCGAGGAGGAACGACGAAGCAATCCCAACACCTTGCGATTGCTTCGCTTCGCTCGCAATGACAGTTATGAGGGGTGCCACAATGATATTTGTAGGTTGGGTTGAAGGTCATGTAAGCGGAGCTTTCTCGTAGAGTAACC
>JBCBHT010000217.1:0-12614 GCA_038525335.1 Cyanobacteria bacterium J06621_15
ATTGAAAAAGTTTCCATCCCCTCACGGGGTTAAAGATTAAAAACCCTACCTTCTGAAACCCTTATCTCACAAGACCTGAGAATCGGATTTTTGTGGGATAGGAAATTTAGCGGTCAAAAAGCCAAATTTATCAACGGAAAATCAAAATAAATCCAAGTCAAAACCTTGTATAGCAATGCTTTCGCTAGATACAACGAAGGAATCAGGGTTTGAGCGTTTTGTGCTATCCCGCGAAAATTGATTGGGAAACTAAATATTCAGTTTTCAAGGTTCAGATTACGAAAGGTATCATATCAGACTGATTTAAATTTGTACAGTTAATCAACATCCTATAGCTGGTAACTATAGCGCTAGTATTCGACCACATTATATATGATGGCTGAAGAAAGAGAGGGGGAAGAGGGGGTAGAAGAGATTTTGTTAACTGTTGGTTTAGTCATCAAAATTAATGTGGTGAAGTACTAGGATTTAAAATCGAAGGTGGAGAGGATATTGAAAATCTCGGAAATCAAGCGGAGGGGAGTGTTACATACGGAATACCATTGGTAGCTATTTAGTAAATTCCAGTGGTCTTTGGTCAATGCTTTGCTATCGCCATAAGTATAGACAATCAAAGGTATATTAAAATTTTTGGCTCTATCAAATACTTCTTTGAAATAGGTGAAATCATTTCCGATACCTAGTATTACCATGCAGTCTTTATCTACATTATTGTTGATAGCTAGTCGAGAACTATGTCGTTCAATAGGTAGCGATTTGAATAAAGGATTCTTTTGAATTACATCGACTTCATCTTTCATGTTTATATTTAGACCATATTTATTCTCTGGAGCGAGAACTACAAGTTTTCTTTTAAAGTTTCGGAATAATTTCATTTCTTTTCTATAGATAAAAAATAGAAATCTATAGGTTATAAATGCGCCAATACCCATTGAGATGAGGGTGAATATTAGACTTCTCAATGCATCAGCGCTGGTTAGGGTTTGTAAAATATTTTGTGCGTTCATAAATTGTTTTCTATTTATATACTCAATAAGTTAAGTATTAAACCTTTTTGTTTTAAGAATTTCTCAGATGGGAATCACGAATACTTGTGATTTATGTCACTGATTTATAAATCTTAAGTAGGAAAAATCAATGATGTCAGAAATACTTTTGATTTGTATCTAAATTTGGGTGGTGCGTGACACTAAGAATTTAATTGCTATGTTTTTGTTGTTCATCAGTCGAAGTGTCACAGCACCCTACGAGGAAATAGATAGATTAACAAGTGGTTAGATAAATTAATTGTGCATTTGTCAAATAATTTAACTTGGTACCATAGTTAACTTAAATAAAGATGAAATAGTATTCCAAATCACAAATTCATAATATCTATTTCCCAAAAATGTTTATAATAATCGAAATTTGCTGATATATTTACTTAGTCTGTGTGTTTCAATTTTAATCGGTTAGCCGTTAATAATTGCTGTTTATTATGGCTTTATGAAAAACTCGCGTCAAAGAATAATTACTGCTATTACTTGGTGTCTTGCTTGGGGAGAACAGCGAGAACCGGATATAATGCTGTCGGAAGAAATGTTACAAGCTTTGAGGAGTGGTAAAGCTGTAACTGATGAGTTATCAAAGCTTGTGAAACAGGTTGAAAAGCTTCAAGAAATTCAAGAAATTCCTGAAGATGATTTTCCGAAAACAACTAAGGAATTATTAGATAAATACGGTAATTTGTGGAATCAAAAGACTAAGGTAGGTTTGGTTTATGGTGGTGCTACGAAAATCAAGCAGTACGTTTTTGAAGCTGCGAAACTTCCCTACATTCGCGGTGCTTCTGCAATTCTTGATAGGATAAATTTGGTTGATTTACCTGCTTTTTTTGGAGCAGAAGAGGATGATAATTTTCCTCAATGTGTAAAAGCAAAGGAGTATTGTCAGCAGGTTCGAGAATGGTTAAATAAGGATGATAATTTTGCGGGACTATCTCAAGCTTTGATTCCGGAGTTAATTATTTATTCTACTGGTGGTAGTATTTTAGCTTTTTGTCCTGCTGCTTTTGTGGATGATTTGGCGAATGCTATTGAAAAACGCTACACTCACGAGACTTTGACGGCTAATTCTTGTGCTGTTGGTGATACTTTTAAGCTGTTGGAGTTACGATTTGGGTTGTTGTCGGATTCGATTGAGGAAACGTTTTGGTTGGATGGGTATTTAAAGAATCAAGATAATGCTGTGGTAAAAGCTTATTTTGACCAACCGGGGGTAGATTCACCAGAACAAAAATTTCGCGATCGCAAAAGTTTTAATGAGTTGGTGTTGAGGTTAGCGAATCAGTTTTCTCAAAGAAGGAATGGGAATAGGAGTAATAAGGGAAACCGTTCGAGTCGTTGTTATCCCCCGATGTTTGAAACTCATCCTTATTTACATCGGGATGAAAGTGATAGTCATAATGCTATTGTCCGGGTTGGAGATGATGAGAATCAAAACGAAGGACTTCCTGGAGAACCTTGGTTATCTGAGACTTTAGCTCGGAAATTGTTGATGGGACAGATTACTAAACGGGAGTATAAGGATGATGTTCCGAAGTGGTGGAAGAAGTTGGGGTTGGATTGGAAACCGGGAAATGTTGAAGGTTGGGTGAAACGGTTTGAAGATTATCGGTTTGATGTTCCGAGTAAATATTATCAAGGAGTTGAAAATCCCGAACGAGTTGAGGAAGCTAGGTCTCTAAGAGAAATAGCATCTGCTAGTACTCCGTCGGGTTTTGTTGCTTATATTTATGCTGATGGTAATAATATGGGGGGTTATATTCGTCAGAAAATCAAAACTCCTCAAGATTATCAGCGTTTTAGTCAAGATATTTTTGAAGCTACAGAAAAATCAGTTTACGCTGCTATAGATAAGCATTTACGACCACATCTTTATATCCCGGATGCAAAATCTAGTCGGAAAAATAAGAATCCGGTGTGGATTCATTCTTTTGAAATTATTACGATTGGTGGTGATGATGTTTTATTAGTTGTTCCTGCTGATAAAGGTTTGGAAATTGCTAAAACTATTGGGGAAGAGTTTGAAAGTCGTTTAATAGATAAAAATAAGAGTCAGGGTGATTATTCGTTAGCATTAACAAAACCGAAAGATGATTCAAAAGCACATCGCTATCATTCAAATAATAGTTCCGAACAACCTCCGGTTTCTAAATGTAAATTGAGTATGTCAACGGGAGTTTTAATTACAGCTTGCGATACTCCGATTTATTATGCTGATAAACTGGTGAGTCAGTTGCTAAAATCTGCAAAAAAGACAGCGAAGGATTTAAAGAAAAACCATCAATATTTTAGCGGTACCGTGGATTTCTTGGTGATGAAAGCGGTAACGATGATTTCTTCTAATATCAAGGAGTTTCGGGAACAGGGTTTAACAAAAGTTTCTCCCGATAAACCTAAATTAAAGCTCTATTCTTCACCTTATACATTGTATGAGTTAGGTGGATTGTTAGAAACGGTGGAAGCTTTTAAAAAGACTAGTTTCCCTCGTTCGCAACTCTATCAAATTCGCAGTTTATTGGAAAAAGGTAAGCGAACAGCTATTCTTAATTATCGTTATTTTGGGATTCGTCTTCAAGATGATAATGCTAAACAGCTATTAGAAGAACAATTTGAAAAACCTTGGTGTGAAGCAAAAACTAATAATGGTAATATTGCACCTTGGATGTCTGTGGAAGATGAGAATAAGGATAAAAAAGAGGCTAAAAAAGAAGATTCAAAAACTACTTATGAAACGATTTGGCGAGATATTGTAGATTTGTATCCTTTTGTTCCTGAAAAAGATAGTACTGATAATTCTCAGAAGAATCAAGAAACAGGAAGGGAGGTAGGTTAATGGTTTATTTAGATAACCTTTCTTCTAAGGGTACAAAAAGAATTGAATTGACTGCTATTATTGATACTGCTTTATGTGTTGGTGCTGGTGGTTCTACTGGTTCCTTAGCCGATAAACCCATCGTTCGTAACGCTCAAGGACAATTATTAATTCCCGGTTCTCAACTCAAAGGTAGATTACGTCACGAATGCGAAAAACTAGCAAGAGGTTTGGGTTGGACAATCTTTTCAGCACCTTTACCTAAAACCCTTTCTCCAACCACAGCGGAAGTCGAAACCAAATTTCAAGATAAGTATACAGTTCCAGGATACCGGGGATATCACTGTTTAGTATCTCAGATATTCGGCGACCCGATTTTACCATCTCGAATTCTTGTAGATGATTTAATTTGTTCTATTCCCGCAACGGATTTAGAAGAAATATTGCGTCCTAGTGTCACAATTAACCGTCGTCGTCGTACTTCTGACGAGAAAAAATTATTTTTTCTCGAAACTTCTCCTCCCAATGCTCAATTGAAATTTACAGGTGAAATTTACCTGTTACCAAAATCTCCAGAATATTCCCAAGCTCTGATTCTTGCAGCTTTACAGCATATCAATGCTTTGGGTGGAAGTAAGTCCGCTGGTCTGGGATGGTTAACCTGGGAAGTTGACGCTAAAGCATTTAAAGATAATTTTGAATGGTCAAAACTATTACCAGAATGAAAATTTAGAATGAAGAATTTGGAATTAACAATTACAGCTTTGTCTCCTTTAGCAATCGGAGGACACAAACCCGGTACTTCTGTAAGTGAAGTTGAAAAATATATCCCCGGTGCGGTTATCAGAGGTGCAATAGCGTCTAAAATTTTACAGTTGTCAGATGGGAATACCACCGGACATTTCGAGCAGTTGTTTATGGGTGAGAGTCCCGCTATTTTTCACAATGGTTATCCGGGGATTGCCAAGATAAGTAAAGAAGAATCGCAAATTGCTAACAGTTCGGTTAAAGTAATACCCGCAACAGCAATGAGTTCTAAAACCAATCCTGGATTTAAAGCAAACGGGAATGGAGTTTTTGACACTTTGATTGACTGCTTTTTCGCCGATGCTTGTAATTTACCATACGACCCCAGCGACCCGAATGCAACTAAACCAGGAGAAAATCCCCAGGTGGAAGCTTATCGTGGTTTTTACAGTCGAGATAAAGATAATTATTACAATCATGATATCAGCAGTCGTTTTTTAACTAGGGTAGGAATCAATCGTCGTCGTGCTACTAGTGAGGAGGAAATTCTTTACAGTATCGAGGTTTTGAACGAGTCGTTTCTCAAAAATAGCGAAACTCAGTCATGGGATAATTTTGTTTATTCGAGTTTTATTACGGTTAAAAATGATTCCCTTGCAGATGCTTTGAGCAGATTTTTGAATAAGGGTTCTCAAAACTTTCGTGTCGGTGGTTCTGCTTCCCGTGGTTTGGGTAAGGTGAAATTTGCAGCTAAAGAGAGTAAATTATCGATTAAAAAAGTTAAAACAAGAATTACTAATTTTAATCAAGTTTTAGAAAATAGGTGGAAATTGTGGAGCGTTTTTGTCAGCAAATCAAATCCTATAGACAATCGTACTTATTTCACTTTGAATCTACATTCTGATGCCATCCTAACCGAAAACTGGCAGCGTACTATGGTGGTTTCGGAAGCAATGTTAAAGGAATTTACCCAAGTAGAAGATTCATCATTAGAACTCCATGTAGCTTATAGCAGCTATGACTATGGTTCTGGATGGAATTCAGCTTGGGGTTTAATGAAAGATATTGAATTATTAACAAATAAAGGTTCGGTGTATCTTTTCAGTACCGAACATCCAGGAAAATGGTATAAAGCTTTAGAAAAACTAGAAATTAACGGAATCGGTAATCGTACTTGTGAAGGTTTTGGACGGGTAGAGATTTGCAACGAGTTTCATCAAGTTTTACGGGAGGATTATGTATGAAAGAAGATAATCAAACAAAAATTGCTTTAAAAATAGAAAGAAAAATTCGTCAAGCTGAAGATGATTTAGTCCTAGCTATTGTAGATGCTTTAGATAATACTGAATATCAGAAATCGGGAGATAAAAAGTTAGAAGAATCGCAGTTTAATAACTTACTTAGAGTTGCAGACACTACCGAAAGTCCAGAGGTAATCAAAAATTTTATTTTCTATCAAGTTGGTAGGGGTGAAAAATGGGGTCAGGGTAAAAAATCTTTAGCAGCAAAGATTGTCGAAGATATTAATGGGGATTTAAAAAATAAAGCTGATGAAATATTCAAAGAAACTTCTCCAGAAGAAAATTCTGAAACAGAAATAAAAAAAATCTGGATACAGTTAATTCGTCGTTACCTTGGTTATGGTTCTCGTTATTTAAAATATCTGAATACTGTCAACGACCCGAAAAATAAACTTAGTGCGATTATTTGAAAATATAATTTCAAAATTAAAGGTTAAAGGTTATAGGTTAGAAGTTATTTATGTTTGATAAGTTTGAAAATCGTCTCGAATTAACGGGAATTTTAACAACAGTAACAGCATTACGGATTAGTGCTGGTCGTTCTACCGAACCCATCGGTTCCGATTTACCTGTAGTAAAAGATGCTTTAAATCAGCCGCTGATACCCGGAGCTAGTTTTAAAGGAGCAATGCGATCGCGATTGGAAAGTTTTCTGAGAGGAATTGATGAAAGTTGGGCTGAAGACCCAGCAGAATTTACCAGTAAAGCGCGAAATGAAGCAATCAAGGAGATTAAAGAAAAACACAAAGAAGACGACGAAGCTTTAACAAAAGCAATTTTAGAGAAAACCGATTTAATTTCTCGTTTATTTGGTTCCCCTTGGATAGCGAGTAAATTTCAAGTCAGAGATTTAACAGTGGTAGAAGATACTTGGTTTAATCAGTATCAAGAACGAGATGGAGTAGCAATCGAACGGGATACCGAAACAGCTGGAAATGGAAAACTGTATGATTTTCAAGTCGTACCAGCGGGAACAGAATTTAATTTTAAAGCAGTAGTAGAAAATTCAGAACCTTGGGAAATAGGTTTATTAATGATTGGTTTGCATCAATTTGAAACCGAACAAATACCGTTAGGAGGAGGAACTTCTCGCGGGTTAGGTGTTGTAACTTTAGAATTACAAAAAATGCAGTGGTTTGATAGTGAAGGAAATCCGAAAAAGCTTTTAGAATATATGAAAAATATAGTAAATAAACAGATAGATGAATATCAATATAGCTGTACAGAAGATATAGATAAATTCAAAGATAAGTGGACAAAATGTTTAATGAGTCATTTGTATACCAAGTTGGATAAAACTACTGTTAAACAATCTACTAATTAAAATTATATAGGTTTCGTAGTTGCGCTACTCTTCGAGAAAACTCCGTTTACAGCACCAACAATATTTGGTGCTAAAGCACAACTACGAACCAAAAAATCACTTTTAGAAATCAAAATCATGCACAAAAGATTAGTTAATCACTGCACTATTGAATTAAGTTTAATTCCTCAAGGACCAATATTAATTAAATCCGGACAGGAAGACGTGAATCCCAGTAAACCTAAAATGGAATTCGTCCAAACATTTCACCCTGGAGGAGATTCAATTTATCTTCCCGGTAGTTCCCTCAAAGGTGCTATTCGTTCTCATGCTGAAAAAATAGTTAGAACAGTCGGTAGTGATGAATATCCTAATTCAGATAATAACAATCAACTTTGGGCTAGTGACCCCTTAACCGATAAATATGAATATTTGAAAGACCAAAGTCAAGCAGACATTTACAAAAAATCATCCTTCACCGACCAGATATTTGGTAATACCTCAATTGCTAGTCGGATTCGTATCGAAGATGCTTATCCTCAAGATACCACCAAACTTAAAATAGAAAAGCGTTACGGTGTAGCAATCGATAGAGTATTCGGTTCCGTTGCTGTGGGACCATTTGATTATGAAGTTTGTACAGATGGAGAATTCCATACCAAAATCCATTTGAAAAACTTCTCTTTAGCTCAATTAGGTTTAATTGGTTTAGTATTAAGAGACTTAAACGACGGTTGGTTTGCTATCGGTTTTGCAAAATCTCGCGGATTAGGAAACGTCAAAGTCAATTATCACAAAGCAATCGTTCAATACCCCAGTTGTCAATTAGAAGATAACCAAATCAAAGCTTTCGGAAAACAGCAAACCTGGTCAAATAAAGCATTACTCGGTGCAGGTGAATTTTTACAGGGAGAAAATCAAAACCCTTATGATTTTCCATTTCCAGATATTCAAAATACTTCTATCGAAGCTAAAAAAATGGAATTAAATTTTGGAACTCAATTAATCTGGAATAACGAAGGAGAGAAAAAAGTTTCTAATTTATTTGAACTTGCTGTGAAACAATGGAGTAAATTATTAACAGAGGAAACAGCAGCATGAGTTTTGTCGGATTTAAAAAAGTTTCATCCGTTGATGAACTCAAAGAACTATTAAATACATATTCTCAAAAATCTCAACAGCAAAGTTATTATTTTTTACGTTGGGTAGATAGAGTTAGTGGGATTATTGCTAAATTACCCGAAGATATTTCTAATTCAGAAGGACAGTTTTTTAATGCTGAATTAGAACTACGTTGGAAACCCGAAAACAAAGATTATAGCGTATTACTACTTCGTGCAAATAATCATAATCAAGATACAGAATTGGGATTTGAAAAACTAAAAGGAGAATGGGAAATATCTGAAAAACAAAACGCTCATTTCTATGGAACTGATGAAAAAAGTAATATTACAAGATTTCCTAAAGAATTTATCTACAAAAATCAAAATCAAGAGAGCATAAACCCAAAACAAATTCCCCTATCACAAATAAATTTTTACAACAAACAAACCGCTACAGTTCACTTTGTAGCTTTGACATTAAAAAATTAGTCAGGTGAATGCTAGTTTACACTGTGGCTAAAAACCATTAAAAAATAAATAAATTATAAATAACGCAATCCAAAATCTGTCTTGGAAAGTTTGGGGGACGGAAACCGACACCCCCAACTTTCCGCAAAATCCAAAATCCAAAATCCAGATGTCCTTCAACCGTAATAATCCAAATAATTATTCATCAAAAGATGAAACTGGTCCCACACCATACGAACTAGTTCCCTTCCCTAAAAAACCAATTGCTTCTAAATCTCCACCGGGACATTCACAATATCTTCCCAATCGTTTACATGGAACCTTATATCTAACATTATTAACTAGAACTTCCCTACACGTTTCTACCGGTACTGTTGTCATGGGTAGCGATATTGGTGAAAAACCACCGCTAATCAAAACAATGCTCAAAACTCCAGAGAATAAACTAGTTATCCAGGGAAGTTCGTTCAAAGGTTGTATTCGCTCTATCTATGAAGCAATTACTAACAGTAGATTAGGAGTTACTAGCAGAAAATACGAGCAATATTATCCCAAAGAACGTTCACCCAAAAAGAATAGTCAAAATAAACTTTGTCCAGCTAGCTTAGTATTTGGTGCTTCCGGTGAAGGATGGGGTTGGCAAAGTTTAATTGATTTTCAAGATGCAATTTGTGAAAGTGTAGGTTACAGCACCGGTTTTATCCCTAGCTTATGGTCAGCTAAACCAGAAGAAAGAGAAGCTTATTTTAATAACGGTAAAGCTGCTGGACGTAAGTTTTACTATCATATGACCAGGGGACTTGATGAAGGTAAAGATAAAGGTATTCCCATTCAGCAAACAAAACAAACTTACTTTAAAACCCAAATCCAATTCCACAACTTACAACCAGAAGAACTAGGAACATTATTAGTAATATTAGGACAAGACAGCGAATATCCTTTAGGATTAAAAATTGGTAGTGGTAAACCAATCGGAATGGGAACCATGACCGTAGATATTACCAAAGCAAATATTTCTCAGAACCTCGATGATTTACGTCAAAGATATTCTTCCTACAGCACTTCATCTCAAACATTGACCGGAGAACAATTAAAAAGTTTTATGCAAGAGAATATCAAAATAGCTCGCGAAAAATTAATAGAAGATACCCAATTAAAAGCAATTTACGAAATACTGGGTTACGGAAAACAACAAATAACACGTCAACCTTACGCACAATATTAATGGTACAAAATACAAATAATTTATCAGAAGAAAAAATCTTAGAAGAAGCGACATATCTTGCAAAATATCTCGTCAAAGAACCTGCGAATGATGGTATTAGGAGTGAACTTGAGAAAATAATTGATTATTTACGATATGCTATTAATGAGAATCCTCCAGAAGCGATATCTAAATTTTTTGATTATTTAGAAACTTTAGACAAGGACGGAAGAACAATAAATCAACCTAGTGATAAAAACTTAAAAGAGCGTACTAAGAATACCCTTAAATACTATAAAGCTATCAACGATATCTGTAAAAAAGAACTTAAATACGAAAACTACAAACCTCAAGATACTTTAGAAATCCTAGCTTGGACATCTCGCTTAATACGCTACTACAAGCTCAAACCAGAACAACAATTATTTACTCCTGAAACATCTACACAGATAACTACTGAACCCGTCAAAAAGACTCGGACTTGGAAAATTGGAGAAGAGGTAGAAGCAGAAATAACCCTTATTAAAGGTAAAGAAATTACTTACAAACTTGCAGAAAAAATCAAACCCAAAAATAAAGAAAAACATCATTATCAATCTCTCAAAGTAGAACAAAAAGTGATTGTTCAAATTACCGAACTTAAAGATAATCTTCCTAAAAAAGTGAAATTCGTTCGGTCTTTATAATTGATTAATAAACCTCACCCCTTCCCCTCTTCTTATCAAGGAGAGGGTTTTTTTTAGCTTTAATTTACTAATAAAAAATTCTTGTAGGGTGTGTTAGATGCTCGACTATATTCATTGATAACAAACAGCTTTAATTTATCATCTAACGCACCATAACTGATATTCACAAACGTAGTTTTTCATCCCCTTTCGGGGTTAAAGAATCAAAACCGTAAATGGAAATAAGGTATTAGAAGTAAATAAACTGTTTCCATCCCCTCTCGGGGTTAAAGAATAAAAACTACTGCCTCTGGAAAGCATCCCAAGAGGTTATAGAGAGTTTCCATCCCCTCTCGGGGTTAAAGAATAAAAACAAGAAATTTGTCACTTAAATTTCTCTGCTCTAATGTTTCCATCCCCTCTCGGGGTTAAAGAATAAAAACTTGATGAAGATGGAGAGATAGAAGAAGTTATAGCCATGTTTCCATCCCCTCTCGGGGTTAAAGAATAAAAACTTTTTACGAACAATATTACCTATCAGACAAATTGAATTGTTTCCATCCCCTCTCGGAGTTAAAGAATAAAAACATCTGGGTGCAAGAATTGCGGTTGGAAGTCAGGTTAGTTTCCATCCCCTCTCGGGGTTAAAGAATAAAAACCCTAGCCTCAGAAACCCTTACCACACAAGACTTGAAAATTCAATATTTAGTTTCCTGTTTATGTGGGATAGCGCAAAAGGCTCAAACCCCTATTCTTTCGTTGTATCTAGCGAAAGCATTGCTGTATAAGGTTTTGAAGGTGGTAAATTTGGGTTTTTGATGAATAAATTTGAGTTTTTCAGCTCTAAATTTGCTATCCCACGAAAATCTTGTTCTCAGGTCTTGTGTGGTAAGGGTTTCTGAGGCTAGGGTTTTTATTCTTTAACCCCGAGAGGGGATGGAAACAATAGATACACTAAGTCAAGTTACAACAACAATCTTGTTTTTATTCTTTAACCCCGAGAGGGGATGGAAACGTCAACCGGCGGACCGTAGAAGGGTAGGACAGGCTGGTGTTTTTATTCTTTAACCCCGAGAGGGGATGGAAACCTCTCTAACTTTTTGTCTTTTATATGCAGAAACAATAGTTTTTATTCTTTAACCCCGAGAGGGGATGGAAACTATAGACTCATAGCTTCCATTTTTAATAGTTAAAGAAGATGTTTTTATTCTTTAACCCCGAGAGGGGATGGAAACGGGGTTTACCGTTTTTTCTCCACACCCACGAAAAAGTGTTTTTATTCTTTAACCCCGAGAGGGGATGGAAACGTCAGTAGCACTAACCCAAGCTCTGAAAAAGTAGATGTTTTTATTCTTTAACCCCGAGAGGGGATGGAAACATTTTTGGTCCTGTGTACTGGGACCATACTCCGTTCGGTTTTTATTCTTTAACCCCGAGAGGGGATGGAAACTTTGTTTATACCTCGCTTGAAGTGGCGAGCATACGTTGTTTTTATTCTTTAACCCCGAGAGGGGATGGAAACCACAAACGGTTGAGCGTTCAAAGCGTGACTGACCTGTTTTTATTCTTTAACCCCGAGAGGGGATGGAAACTAATTTTTCTGTTACCGTCGAAATGAGTTATTTTAGTTTTTATTCTTTAACCCCGAGAGGGGATGGAAACTATAGACCACGAGTATTTGATATCGTACCTTATCCCCATATGTTTTTATTCTTTAACCCCGAGAGGGGATGGAAACATCTCTCTAGCTTTTTCTCCAGTACACTTAATAAATTTGTTTTTATTCTTTAACCCCGAGAGGGGATGGAAACAGAAAACTTCCAGTTGAATTAAATGTGAACCGATACGTTTTTATTCTTTAACCCCGAGAGGGGATGGAAACCCTATTTTGCGATAGAAAGTGTTTACTTCACTAATGCGTTTTTATTCTTTAACCCCGAGAGGGGATGAAAAACTACGTCTGTTAAT
>JBCBHT010000218.1:0-12613 GCA_038525335.1 Cyanobacteria bacterium J06621_15
CTAACAACTTCTCCCCAACACTACCCTTATCAACCATCCCCACCAATAAATCCAAAACCGCTTTCGTTAACGGAGCTTTCCCGACTGTCTCCTTTAATTTCTCCAATGATTCGCTTTTGAATCCAATTTTCTCTAGCGCTAGGGTTTCTCTTTCTCTATCGCTACGATTTTGAAAATATTCTCCCCAGGAAAACTGTTGCGATAAAGGATTATTTTCGGAAAACCCTAGCGCTAGATTTTCTTGTTTATCACTATTGTTTTTCCTGACGATTTCTAAAAAATCATCAGCTAATACTCCCAGTTCCCCAGCAAATTTATAAGCTACAAAAAATTCTAATAACGAACGATGGGCTGGTGTGTAATCACCATCTGCATTTCTGACGAGCATTGTTTGACCCATCATGTCATAATGCCAATGGTCTAAATCTTTTTGTTCCTCAACTGCGGAACCAAATAAACGCCGAATTCTATCGGGGAATAAGCGATAATTCAAGCTCATCTGGTCGGTGGAAAGCATTTCCCAAGCGATTTCACACAGAAAATACATTTTATCTGCTAATGACGTAAATGTTCTTTCGGATTTGATATCTCTTTCCATTTTCCGACGCACTGCATACAAATAAACCCTTGACATATCTACAGGTTTACCCGCTTCGATATCTGGTAATGCTTCTAAAATTAAGTCGCTCATCACCGGACGACGTGCTAAATCCAAGAGTTGAGGATTGTGCATTACTTTGTCTACGGTGCTAGTATTCGCGACGTGAGAAAATACCTGTCTGATTTGTTCGTCGCTGAATTTTTCTAATTCTAAGACTTCAAATTGCGGAGATTCGGCGGTTAAATTCGCCACTGAAGCACGCAACTCGGCATTTAATAAACTCCTTCCCTGCTTAGCTTCGGGGAAATGTTCGGTACGACAGGTGAGTATAACTTTTGCACAAGGAACTACTACTTTGGCTAATTCCCAAAAGTTGTTTACCATCTGCTGTTTATCAACTCTTGCAGCCATTTCGTCAAAACCGTCAAAGATTAATAACAGTTTCCCCATCCGGTTGAGTTGTTCAAAGACGGAACTATTTAAGCTGATTTCATGTTGGGAATAGAAAAAACCAGCCATGACATTCTCAACATCCAAAGCTTTCGCGTAATCTCGGAGCAGGATAACTAAAGGTAAACGGGGACGGGATAAACCCTTGCGTTTAGCTTGCTTGTATTTTAAAAGTGCTTGATAAGCATAATGAAATGCGAACCATGTTTTTCCAGTACCAAATTCCCCTAAAATAGAAAGATGCTCCTTTGCAGGGTCATCTATCCACGTATCTACGTAACCATCTATCCATCCGTCTTGTTCGTCGTAGCGACTGACTCCCATTTTTTGTTTAGTCACGGGGTCAAATTCTTCTTTGCTACAGGCTAAAGGAACGTACATTTCATCAACTTTACGTTTCTTAATTTCATCTTCCAACCAGTTGATATAGTTGGTAAAATCGGCGGTTTCGTCGATGAGTTCGTCAAGGGTATAGCAAAATAAATCTTCGTTTTCGTCTTTTTTTACTTCATCCCGAGCAGCACGGGAGATTCTCCGAGCAGCAATTAACCATCCTTCGTCGGTTTTTTGTGTTTCTACTGATTGACGTAAATTTATTAAGTCGCTGATTGTTGCTTCTCCATCGATTCCGCGAATCAAAATTCTATCGAAGCGTCTTCTACCTTGGATTTTAATAATCAATTCAAAATAATCTGTTTCCCAAACTTGATATTTTTCAAATTGATAACCGAGGGTTTTAAACCAACCTTGTAACTGTAGCGCTAGATTTTCGGCTTTGCATTCTTTTTGTTTAGCTTTTCCCCTCTCGTTAATAAGGAGAGGGTTAGGGTGAGGTTTCTCCAAATTAGTTATTTTAGCAAGGTGAGTACTAATTTCTTTGAGGGTTCCTAGTTGCTGTAATTGCTGTTTAATTATTGTTAATTCCTGCTGTAAACTCGCAATATTCCTATCTCTTTGAACCTCAGCCGGAGTCCGAGTTAATTCTACAACTTTGAGAAAAACTGCACTAAATTCTGCTAATTCATGCAATACGTTTATTTGTTCTTCCCTAATCCCTTCCTCTAAAATATTCCACTCATCGGGTATCAGAATTTGTTCTATTTCTTGAATAACAATATCGGGATTATCAGCATCGAAAGCTTTGCGAAATGCTTTTTGAATTTCCTCTTCTCGGAATAATTGTAAAATCGCTAATGGTTTCCCTACCCCATATTCAACCAAAGCATAATTATAAACACCAGAAAATTCTTTTGGTGGATGGTCTGGGTCGAGATTAAATTTTTTTAGTAGTATAATAACCCTTTCATTACGCTTCAATTCATCTTTAGCAAAGCCGCTGATTGTTCCGATAAGAGTATCAAGCATTTTCATCGCTGGGAAGGGAATATTAAATGATTTTATTTATACTAGCGATTAGTTTTAGTGTTGGGTAATTTTTTTAATTTATTTATTGAAAATAAAATGCGATTTGAGGATTTTTTATCAATAATAGTAAATCTAGTTAAATCGTGATTATATAAAACCGCAGAGGACGCGAAGAGCGCAGAGGAAGAAGGAGGAAGAGTATTTTCTAACTCGATGCGAGTAGAATGAATATAGTTTATTAAAAATAAAAATAGCGAGCAAGATGCATGTCTCTCAAACACACTTCGTTAACGCGCTACAAAAGAATTTAACTTGTAATAAAAAGAATTAAAAAACTGATTTTCTAGCCTAGATATTCAAGAACACTTATTATCAAAATTGAAAAATTAACCTCTAACTCCAGACAAATCTCTTTCTACTTCTTCTACTTTTGGAGCATCAAAAACATTAGAATAAACGAACCCTGCTGCTGCTCCTCCTAAAATTGGTGCTACCCAAAATAACCACAATTGTTGAATAGCCCATCCACCTACAAATAAAGCAGGTGCTAAACTACGAGCGGGGTTTACAGATGTGTTAGTAACAGGAATACTTATTAAGTGAATTAGCGTTAAACCCAAGCCAATTGCCATTGGTGCTAAAGCTGCTGGAGCGCGATTATCTGTTGCACCTAAGATAATCATTAAAAACATGAAAGTGCAAATAAATTCAGCCACAAAACAAGAAAATAACGTGTATTTCCCTGGAGAATGTACACCGAAACCATTCGCAGCAAAACCGCTATCAACTAAATTAAATTCAGGATTACCAGTTGCTATTAATGCTAAGATTCCAGCACCTACTACAGCACCAAAAACTTGGGCACCAATATACATCAATAACTCTCTTGATGGAAAGCGTTTCGCAACAGCTAAACCGATGGATACAGCTGGATTTAAATGGCAACCTGAAATGTGACCGATAGCATAAGCCATTGTCATTACTGTGAGACCAAATGCTAATGAAACACCCACCAATCCTATTCCAAGGGGGAATGCAATTTCGTTACCTATTGTTGCAGCATCAGCGATGAATCCAGCAGCTAAAACTGCACTACCGCATCCACCGAATACAAGCCAAAAAGTGCCGATAAACTCAGCTAAACATCGTTTAGTTAGTGGCATTTTTTCTTAAACCATAAATTTTGTGAAAATTATACCAGGGGTATTGTTTTTGAATATACTAATTTATATTTGTTTAATAATATCGTTTAGCTAACTTTTCATTATATAGCTAAGAATTTGGACTTTGGACAAAAGAATATAATAATTTTGTATTGTCAATTATCAATTACCAATTACCAATTACCCAACCTTTGGCAATTCATCCCAATTAGTAGTATATTTAGGGGATTTATAATCGGCTTTCATCTGCCACTTTTTACGTATTCCCGAAGCTGCTAACTGTATTGTTTCGCGACCGTAGCGGTGATTAATTGAATCCATTAATTGCATCAATTCTTGGGAACGAGCTTTATCTTCTTTGCTTTTTTCAAATAAGGATAATTGTTTTTCACCTTCTGGTGTCAAACCTAATAATATAACTCCGGCTTTTTTCAATTTATATCCCGGTTCAAATAGATTCTCTGCTGCTTTTCGAGCATGAATAACTAATTCTCGGCTATCGTTGGTAGAAGAGAAAAAGTTAATTGTTGTCCCCCAACTGCGGTAGGGTTGGCTTTTATCGTAGCTTCCGGTGCGGAAAAATACTGTCATGCTAGCTGCTTCTAATTGACTTTGACGCAGTTTTTCAGCAGCACGACAAGCATAAGCAGAAAGCGCTTCCTGTAATTCCTCTAATGTTTCAACTGCTTTACCAAAACTGCGGGTAACTGCGGTTGATTTTTTAGAGTTTGGCATTTCTGATAAAGGAATACAGCTTGTACCATTTAATTCCAAAACTGTCCTTAAACCGACTATTCCGCGCTCTTTTCTAATCCATTTTTGGTCGGCTTTTTTTAATTCTAGAGCATTATTGATATTATATTTTTCTAACAGTTTAGTATAAGAACTTCCTACTCCCCAAACGTCTCCTACTTCAGTTCTTTGTAGAGCTAAATCAAGATAGGGAGAATCAACTAAATCTAAAACACCTTTGGCTTTATTTGATTTTTTGGCAATACGATTGGCGACTTTTGCTAAAGTTTTTGTAATCGCGATTCCGATAGATATAGGAATACCAGTATATTGTTGAACTTTCTGTTTAATTTCTCTACTATAAGCGGTTAAATCTTGATTTTTAAAACCAGTAAAATCAAGAAAAGCTTCGTCAATAGAATAGATTTCTAAATCTGGTGTATATTCAGCCAGACATTGCATTACTCTTTGGGACATATCACCGTACAAAGTGTAATTTGAAGAGAGAATAGCTAAATTATATTTATCGCGATATTCCCGCAGTTTAAAAGCAGCTTCGCCCATTTTTATACCCAAAGCTTTGGCTTCATTAGAACGTGCTACTACACAACCATCGTTATTAGATAAAACTACAACCGGACGGTTTTCTAACTTTGGATTAAATACACGTTCGCAAGAGCAATAAAAGTTATTGCAGTCAACTAAAGCGAATATTTTAGACATTTGAAATTCAACTATTAAAATTTTCGGCTTCCCTCTCCTTGACAAGGAGAGGGAGTGAGGGTGAGGTTTTATTCTTATACTTCAATGTATCTAGTGAATTACCGATGCAATTCATGGATTACTTTAGTAACAACACCCCAAATAGTAAAATCAATATCTTCTGTAATTTTAATATTGTTGTCTTGATTGCTTTCTTTTAAATTGGATTTTATATATATCCCTTTCTGATTTTTGATAATTTTTCTAACCGTTAATTCACCGTTTAAAACAGCAATTATAATTGAATTATGATAAGGTTCAATACTGCGGTCAACGATTAATAAGTCATTATCAAAAATACCAGCATCAATCATTGCATCTCCCGTCATCCTCATAAAAAAAGTAGCTGCTGGATGCTTGATTAAGTAGCTGTTCAAATCTAGTTTTCCATCTAAATAATCTTGCGCGGGGCTTGGAAATCCAGCAGACATTAGAGAGATAATAAGTGAAAGAGAAGTCAATGAATTTGAAAGGAATAATGTCCAATCAATATGTGACCGTTTGTTAATGAATATATTTATAGCAAAATTAAAAACAGCAAGAAATGACTCTAGAATACAATTTTGAATAAATTTGTTGATTTTATAGTGTCTTTTGTAAGGTGAATTACATTTAAATAAATAATTTTGTGGTGATATTAGATGGGGAGTAAAGCAGTCTTATTTTATTTTTTAGATTAACGGTGCGTAACGGTATAATTAACTTGTTTTGTGATGCTTTTTAATTGATAATAACCGTCACACACCCTACAGATTTCAAGCAAGTTTTTGATTAATAACTAAATTTCAAATAAAGTGCTTATTCGACCTCGAATCCATTGAAACATTCCTTGTTCGGTATCAATTTTCTCTGGTAAAATTCCCATACTTTCTAGAGATTCGCTACGGGTTGCGAGTTCTGCGGAGATTTGGTCTGCTAGTTGAGGATGGTTTGATAATAATCTTTGTAAGTTAGTATGGTCTACTACAAACAAGGTAGTCTGCTCGTTGGTACGTATGCTAGCAGAACGAGGAATTCCCATTAATAAAGCCATTTCACCAATGAATTCCCCTGCATGGCGGTTTACAATATGTTTATTCAACTTTTCGGAATAGATTTCTACGGAACCAGAAAGAATAACGTAAAACGAGTTTCCAGGGTCTCCTTCACGACAAATAATTTGTTCAGCTGGTAATATTTGTCTGAAACCCTGTTCGATTAATTCTCGAATTTGTCTTGGTGTACAGTTTTGAAAGTAACTAATTTGACGTAGTAAATCTCGTAAACTTTGAGTTCCTGATGATTTAGAAGCAGTATCGTTCGTTTTTGCGGTAGAATTATCGGTGGAAATATTACTATCTGAAACTTTTAAATTACCAGCACCTTGAAATAGTTGAATTAAATCTTGAGGATTTTTCAGATGCAAATCTCTTTGAGGAAAAGGAATATTAATATCTCGGAGGTTTAACTCATTTTCAATCGAGAAATTTAAGTCACTTGTAAATTGAGGAATACTCGGTGGGTCGTCAACCCAAACTAATAATTCAAAGTTCAAGGAACTATCACCAAATTCTTTAAACCAAACTTTGGGAGTTGGTTGTGTTAGAACTCGGGGATGTCTTCTTGCTGCTGCTAAAAGCGCTTCGGTAACTAAAGTTGTATCGGTACCGTAAGCAACTCCTACCGGAACGTGAACTCGACATTTTTTATCTCGATAGCTCCAGTTAACAATATTATTTTCGATAAACTTTTGATTAGGAACAATTACAAATATATTATCTAAAGTACGAACCACTGTAGAACGAATCGAAATTTTTTCTACAATTCCTCTTAAATCGTCAACCTCTATTAAATCTCCAACTTTTAAAGGTTGTTCAAATAGTAATGTAATACCGCTAATAAAATTACTGGAAATATTTTGCAATCCGAAACCGATACCAACACCTAATACCCCAGCAACAACTGTTAGAGAACTGAGGTCGAGACCAGCACCTGTAAGAACAATTAAAAAGCCAATTCCAGCAATTAAGTAACCGATAACTGAAGAAATCGCTTCTTTCGTACCTCTATCAATTTTGAAACGGCTTAATATAGTCTTCCGGATTAATCGACTGATAAGACTACCGATAATATAAGCGATAACTGCATAAAAAATAAGTTGGAGAAATAAATCTAAGGTAAAAAATTTACCATCATCCAACTCAAAGAGTTTTGCTTTGTATATATTCTGGAAAAACTCTAAAATATTGTTTCCCAGTTGCTGAAACAATTCCATAGGTTAACAAGTCAGATATTCGACTGATGAATGCTAGTTATGAATATACTTCTCTAGCTCGAAAAACTCAATCAATTTTTCTAAACTTGTATTATTAGCAGTAGGTGTTGAAGTCTCTATTTCTCGAATTATTTCTTCATTTAGATATTTAAAAACATCTTTCTTTAAAATTGATATTACCTCGGTCGGTAAACCTTCAAGTTCTTTACTTAACCTTGTATAGCGTCCTTTTGCAAAGCTAATCTGAAATTTTGCTCTTTTTAATAACCGCTGTCTAAGATTTTCATATAATTCTTTTTTATGGTTTTTATTGTCTGCTTTGGCTAAAAATTCTTTAACAAGTGGTATTATATCAAGGTTTTCTTCTAGTAAAATCAAACTACCTTCCTGCGAATAAGCTGGGATTCCATCAATTCCTAATCCACCGATATCTGCTAGTGCAATGATACGTGCATTTAAAGCTATTTGCTGTCCTAAGTTATATAAATCTGGTTGATATATTGAATTATCGTTAGTGTCAAAATTACAGATTGTCGCTGAAATTGATTTTCGGATTATTTCTAAATCTGCCAAGGTAAATAGAGGGGAAGCTCCAGGATTTTGAGCAAGAAAATTTTTATCTAACTGTTTTATAAAATTAATTAATTTATTTATCGTCGCATTTTCGCTAACTCCACTTTCTCGCTGTCTTGCTGTCTGTGGTGATTTCAATGGTAAAAATTCTTGAACCATATCATGACTCGCTGCACAAATATCAATTAAATATTTTGCACGTTTGCTGTCCGATGAATTGGATTCTTGACAAATTTTATCCCAAAAAGGTTCAATAGCGTTAAATATTATTTCTGCTCTACGTTGAACGGCTTGTGCGTGAGCATAATTATGAAAGTAAAGCTGCTTTTCTCGCGCTTCTTTTTCTACTTCTGCAAAAGCAAACTCTTTAATCATCGTAACAGCATGTTCAAAGTTTTTTGGTGTTAACTGTAAATTTACGATATGTGGATTTTCTAGAACTTTGCTATCTTGATTTTGAGTCATAGTATTATTATTTACCAAGGATTTCCTTTGATAGACTTTTAGAATAATATAATAAAGTAATTTTGCGGATATTGACCACAATAAAAATACTTATTGTACTGTAAAGATTTGTATTGAAGTACAAGGTCGAAATAAATGTATAAGTATGTTAAATAGATTTAAATTAATAATGCTATTTATTAGTAGATTCAGCAGGTGAGAAAAAAGTTGATAAAACTAGAAACTATGATTTATTTTTCTATAATTTTCGTTCGCTGTCTGAAAAAAATCTAAAATTAAAGTTATTGCTATCAATAGTATTCCAAATTTATTTATGAGATTTTATAAACCCGGTTTTTTTTTGGAAAAACCGGGTTCCTGATAACTACATTTCTCACTAATTATCTAAAATTTCTATAGTATTTTCTGGAATAAATTTCTCAGGAACACATAGAATATCTGTAAAAAAAAACGTCCAAATGCAATCTATGATAATCTATAAATAGATTATATTTGTTGAATAATATTTTTTCCTGTTCCCCATTCCCTTTGTTTTATTTTTTTGTATCCTGAGTATAGAACAACCGATTTAATTAAAGTTCAAATATAGAATTAAGTCTTTTACGAACCCAATTCAAAACAGTTTGCTCCGAATCAATTTTTTCAGGAAATATGCTGAGACTTTCTAAAGATTCTCTACGACTAGCAATTTCTACAGAAATTTGGTCTGCTAACTGTGGATAGTTTGACAGCAGTTTTTGCAAGTTATCTCGGTCAACTACGAATAAAATTGTGTCTTCCAAAGTACGAATACTAGCAGAACGAGGAATTCCCATTAATAAAGCCATTTCACCAATAAATTCTCCAGGTTCGCGGTTAGCAATATGTTTATCTAGTTTTTCGGAAAATATTTCTACCATACCAGAAAGAATGACATAAAAAGAGTTTCCTGGGTCGCCTTCATGACAAATAGTTGTATTCTGGGGAAAAAATTGACGATATCCGTCTTCAATAAGTTGTCTGATTTGCTCTTTTGTACAGTTTTGAAAATAGCTGATTTTTGGTAATAAATCTTTTAGAGTTTCACCTTGTAAGGACTTCCTCAGCTTTTTTGACATCGAAATTGATTTACTTTTAGAAAGTGAAGAATATGAAGTTTCTTCTTGAGGAAAATTAGTCGAATCATGCAAATTTGCAATTATTTCCTGGGGATTTTTAATTTTGACTTCTTGTTGATAGGGAGTAACTATTTTGATTCCTCTGACTTCAAATTCAGATTCGATAGCAAAATTTAAATCGCTGATAATGCTAGTTAATGTTAAGGGATTATTTGTCCAAGCTGCTAGTTTGAATTTTAAATTACTGGCAAATTTTTCAAATAAAACTTTTGGTGAAGGTTCCGATAAAATAGCATCTTGCTGACGAGCAGCACTTAACATTGCTTCTGTAACTAACGTCGTATCGTTACCGTATGCTAATTCTATAGTTACTTCCACAGGACATTTACTTTTACCGTAGCTCAAATTAATAATTTTATTTTGAATAAAGTCGGAGTTAGGAATAATGACAAAAGTACCATTTAACAATTTTATCGCTGTAGAACGAATCGAAATATTTTCTACTATCCCTAAAAGACTATCAATTTCAATTAAATCACCGACTTTTATTGGTTGTTCAAATAAGAGCGTGATTCCGCTGATAAAATTAGCTGCAAGTTGTTGAAATCCAAATCCAACCCCAATTCCTAAAACACCAGCAACAACAGTTAAAGAGCTTAAGTTTATTCCAGAAACTTCTAATACAATTAGAAATCCAAATCCAGTTAGTAAATAACCAATGACAGAAGCTACAGCTTCTAAAGTTCCCCGATTAAAACCAAATCTAACTAATATAGTACGTCGAATAAATTCGCGTAACAATCGAGCGATTAAGTAAGCAACGAAAGCTAATATTATTAATTTTGTTAGAGAAGCTAGGGATACTGGTTTATCATCTAGTTCAAATAATTTTAGATTAAAAGTTTTATTGGTAAATATCCACAATCGCTGTAGCTCTTCAAGCAACCATTGTTTTATTAATATAATTAGTGAAATATCACTTTCGCTAATTGGCTCGATTTCTTCTACTAAAAATAACTTTGATAAATAGTTGGCTAATTTAAGTATCAAGATAAATGACCCCCAATGCTAAACATAATTGTTTTATAGATTTTTTCTAATGATTACACGTACAAATATTAAAAATTTAAATTTACTAAAAGTATTATAATCATTTTAATATCCGACCTAAATTAATTATCGTAAGCATATTTCTAAGAATAGATGATTGACTTATTTAAAAATAAATGCTTTCATCTCAAAAACACTGGAAATAAGATTATTATAGAAAAAATAATAGAAAAAATACTTATGAATGAAAAAAATATGTAAAATATATAGCTAGTGAGGGGTCATCGAACAAAGTGGAATATAAATTACAAAAAAATCTACAAGAAAATCACTAGGCTGACTGTAAAAATAGGAGATTGGGTAATGGTTGCAGAGAAGTTTGAAAATCAATTAACAAATGCTAGTAACAAAGGATTTATTGATAAGTTAACTAGATTAAAAAATCGTATTCCTTTACGTACCGTATTAATTGTTCCATTTATAATTCAGATTTTTGCAGCCGTAGCATTAGTTGAGTATGTTTCCTTTAAAAATTCTCAAGAAGCAGTAAGCGATGTTGTTTCTCAGCTACGACGTGAAATTGTCAATCGTGTCGGTTTGCGTCTAAAAAGTTATCTAGAAACACCACGTTTAATCAATGAAAATAACGATAAGTCTTATAAATTAAATTTGATAGATATTAGCAACCAAGATGCTTTAGGTCGTCATTTTTGGAAACAGAAGCAAGTATTTGGTGTTAATTCAATTTATTTCGGTAATCGCAGCGGTGGATATGTTGGTGCAGAACCACGTAATGGTACTATAGTAACTACAATAACCGAAAATTTTTTACCGGGTAGATTTTTATATTTTAATACGGATGATAAAGGCTTTAAAATAAATAATCCGGATATAGGTCAAAAATATTTCGACTCTCGCGAAAGACCTTGGTATAAAGTTTCAGATCATAAAAAAGGTTCGAGATGGAGTGATATTTATACATACAAAGACGGTAGCGATATTGCGATTGCAGCAACTAGACCGTTATACAGTGATGGTAAATTTGAAGGAGTATTAGCAGCAGATTTATCGCTGAGGCAAATTAATCAGTATTTGAAGAAGATAGGAGTTGGTAAGACAGGTGAAGTATTCATATTAGAACGGAAGAATGGTCTAGTAGTTGGTACTTCAACTAATGAGAAAACATATTTTGAGCAAGGGAACGAATTCAAGCGTTTAGCTGCTAGTGAAAGTAATTATCCTTTAGTTCGTAAATCCACAGAGTTTCTTCGGAATGAATTTGGTAGTCTAAAAAATATCAATAAAACTCAACAGTTAGAATTCGATATAAAAGGAAAGCGTCAATATTTACAAGTAACAGACTTCAAGAAACAAGTACCAGAGTTCAAAGACGACTATGGTTTAGATTGGTTGATTGTCGTTGTCATTCCCGAAGCTGATTTTATGGCACAAATCCATGCAAACCAGCGGACTACATTATTATTCTGCTTACTTGCTTTAATTATAGCTATTATCATTGGTATTCTTACCGCTCGTAGAATTTCTCAACCAATTTTACGTTTAAATAAAGCAGTAAAAGATATTACAACAGGTAAATGGGAAGCAACAAAAACTATCCATGATTCTCGCATTTCAGAAGTATCAGAGTTAGCCAGTTCTTTTCATAGTATGGCTCATCAACTGCATCAATCCTTTGATACTTTAGAAGAAAAGAATGAGGAATTACAGCGACTGGATAAATTAAAAGACGAATTTTTAGCTAATACTTCTCACGAATTGCGTACTCCTCTCAACGGTATGATTGGGATTGCAGAATCAATGATTGATGGTGCTACGGGAGAGATAACACCATTACAGCAAAAAAATCTGTTGATGATAGCTAATAGCGGACACAGATTATTAGAATTAGTAAACGATATCTTAGATTTTGCGAAGCTGAAAAATCAAGGTCTTGAACTTCAAAAAAAACCTGTAGGAATATATTCTTTGGTTGATGTGGTTCTAACTTTTAGTCAATCTTTAGTTGGAGGTAAAGATTTAAAGTTAGTTAATTCTGTACCTGATAATTTACCTGTTGTAATATCTTTTACTGCTTTATTTA